>PKTV01000180.1 GCA_002868985.1 Desulfobacteraceae bacterium
ATTGTGCAACCGACTGTAGAAGCAATCTTATCATTAATTTGTTCACATCCAAGTGAAACATCACGCATAAATTCAGAAACATTATCTTTTAATATATTTAACGATGTTTTGCTGGCTCCGATGTCTATCAGGGCAATATTTTCGTCTTCTGGAGAATAGTTAAATTTAAAAATATTTTGAAGAGCAAAAGCATCTACATCTATTATGCGGGGTTGAAGTTTTGCCATTTTCATGAGATTGATATATTCACTAATCATCTCTTTCTTGGCAGCAACCAGAAGCACATTCATCTGATGGGGATTGTGTTCGCTTTCTCCAAGTATTTGAAAATCTAAATTAACTTCACTGATGTCGAATGGGATATATTGTTCCGCTTCAAAATGGATCGTCTCGTGCAATTCATCTTCCGTCATGGTCTGGACGTTAATCTTTTTAACAATAACCGAGTATCCTCCAATGGATATGGCGACGTTTTTATCCTTCAGTTTGACGGATTTAAAGAGTTCACGAATATATCCAGAAACAGCTTCAGGATCTCTAACAGACCCCTCTTCGATGAGTCCGGGTTCAATATCGATTGTACTGAAGTTTTTAAGAGTAGATCCGGCGTTTGTGTCGATAATTTCAGCAAGCTTTAATGTTCGTGATCCTATGTCCAGGCCAACAAGCCGGTTTTTTTTCAAAAAAAACATAATATTTTCTTAATCACCAAAAATTTTTTTTTTATCAGAAAGATTGCAACCAAGGGCCAAAATAATCTTTCGCTGAGTTTCAAGACGACAGGGCATTCCTTTTTCTATTCGTGCAATTGTAATAGGAGATACATTGGCCTTCCTGGCAAGTTCGGTTTTGCTCATCAGCAAAGATTCCCGAATTTTTCTTACACGGTTACCTTTCATTAAAAAACCTTTTTAATAAAAGTATTAAATACTATCCAACATATCTTTTGAACAAAAGACTCAAATGCAATATCAAATATTTTACCTTATATTATTGTCGAGCTCAAGAACTTTTATGTATAATTATAGGTAAATTTTAATTAATTACTTTATTTTGTGGTTTTTTAAATAAAAATACTATATATGGTATTATATATTAAAGATAAATTAAGTACAATAAAATAATGCTATAAAAATCCATGCTGAAGTACCTTATGATTAAATGAGCGCTCGAAAAGTTTCTGTTATTAAGCCTCATGTATCCGTCGACCGGATTGTTTATTTTAAAAATGATGTATCACTTTCGCTTGGATGAAATAAAGCATTATCTTGACTTTAAAGGTTGATTTCCGTATATGATTGAAAAAATACAATTTAATCATTCTTGTTTGAAACCGGCATTATTTTTTGTGTTTTTTTTTGAAATGACATACAATTAAATTGAAATATCGGCATCGAACATTCAAAACTTTAATCTTGCCTATGAACAAGTACTCAGCAGAAGAGAAAGTCAAGCCTTTTAGGTTGGTCAAATACTTTACCTTTATAAGCCTGGTCTTAATATTTATCGGGACACTGGTTTTTTCTTTGCTCAACATACACTGGGCGAAAGCCATGCAGAAAAAAAAAAGTGAAGACTACGCCCGCCTTCTGATCGAAAATCTTAACCATCAGGTCTTTTTACAGTTTATCATCCCTGTTGCATTGAAATTCGGCAAGATTCAACTTAGTGACGAAAAACAGTTTGAACGCATGGACAAGATTGTCAGAAGTACACTTCACAGTTTCAAGATCGATATGGTCAACATATATGACATGAGCAATACAACTTCATACAGTTTCGACCCAACGGTGATCGGCAAAGAAAATATGGGGGGTAAAGGGTATAAAGATGCAGTTTTGGGAAAATCATCTTCAAAACTGATTCAAAACGGAAACTGGTTAAAGATTTTACTCGGATTTCCACAGAACAGTCGATTAATTTCATTTGCCCCTTTGCGTGCAGAGCAGCCGCTTTCCAGGATATCCGGTCCGGTGTTGGGGGTTGTGGAAATCGTACAAGACTTAACCGAAGATTATAAATCGATTTTCGATTTTCAAATACGTGTTATTATAACCGCTTCAGTGGTTATGGGTGCTCTCTTCCTGGTTCTTTTGTTTGTGGTTAAAAGGGGTGAAAGTATCATAGAAAAGCGTGCACAGGAGAGACTTAAGCTCATAGAACAGTTGAATCGTGCGGAACATTTATCGACATTGGGTGAAATGGTGGCGGGAATATCCCACGAAATTCGTAACCCATTGGGCATTATAAGGAGTTCATCTGAACTTTTAAAGAAAAAAATGGCCGGCCGCGATCCTTCAAATTCAATTCCGGATATAATCATTGAAGAATCTGTTCGGTTAAATAATATTATAACAGATTTTTTAAACTTTGCGAAACCCAAAAGCCCATATCTTACCGCCTGTAAAATAGAAGATGTTCTCGAAAAAAATATCAATTTTTTAGCGACGCAGATCAAAGAGGACGGTTATGTTATAAAAAAACATTACGATAATGACCTCCCGGAGATAAACGCTGATACTGATATGCTTTATCAGGCTTTTCTTAACATTTTAATAAATGCCATGCAGGCGATGCCTGAAGGCGGTATAATTTATGTGAAAGTGAGTGCAGGAGATAACACAGTGACAATAGTGTTTGAAGATGAAGGTGAAGGAATACCCGAGGATATAATGGAAAAGATATGGGATCCTTTTTTTACAACAAAAACAAAAGGAACCGGACTGGGGCTTGGTATCGTGAAAAACATTATCGAATCACATGAAGGAAGTGTAAGCATTGGTAGTAAACCGGTTGCCGGAACCCGTGTTGAGGTTATATTACCTGTTAATTAAAGGGTATCGTAATGGAAACCGTACTGATTGTAGATGATGAAAAAAATTATCCGCTCATATTGAGTGCTATTCTTGAAGAAGAAGGCTTCGAAACCTTCACCGCCAACAGCGGCCATAAGGCGCTTGAAATACTGGAAAATACCGACATAGACCTTGTGCTTACCGACATGAAAATGCCATCCATGGATGGTATTCAACTTTTGGAGAGAATAAAAGAAAAAGATCAGGATCTTCCGGTCATTATGATGACAGCCCACGGTACTGTGGATAAGGCTGTAGAGGCCATGCAGAAAGGTGCCTACAGTTATATACTCAAACCTTTCGATAATGACCAGTTGATTGTATATGTGAATAAGGCTGTGGGCATGTCTCGGGTTGTCAAAGAAAACCGGCAACTCAGGAACGATGTAAAGTTACAGTATAGTTTCGGAAATATCATTGGAAAAAGCAAAGTGATGCAAGATATTTTTGAAACCATACGAAAAGTTGCACCGGCCACCACGACGGTATTGATAGAAGGTGAAAGCGGTACCGGAAAAGAATTGGTTGCAAAATCTTTACATTTTAATAGCTTACGACGAGACAAGCCTTTTGTTGCGGTTAACTGTAGTGCGCTTGCTGAAAACCTCCTTGAAAGCGAGCTTTTTGGACATGAGAGAGGCGCGTTTACCGGTGCCGTTGCGATGAAAAAAGGTCGTTTCGAGCTTGCTGACGGAGGCACTCTTTTTCTTGACGAAATCGGTGAGCTTTCACAAAATCTTCAAGTGAAGCTTTTGCGAGTCCTTCAGGAAAAAGTTTTTGAACGCGTTGGGGGAATTAAGCAAATATCCGTAGATATTCGTATTATAGCCGCTACAAACAAAAGACTAAAAAATGAAATGTTACTGGGGAGATTTAGGGAAGATCTCTATTATCGACTGAATGTGGTACATATCGTCCTGCCGATTTTAAGGGAGCGTAAAGAAGATCTTCGCCTGTTGGTCGACCACTTTATAAGCAAATATAAAGATGAACGAAAGTCTGACATTTCAATAATGGGCATTGATTCGGAGGCAGAACGTCTCTTTTATGATTACGCGTGGCCCGGGAATGTTCGAGAGCTGGAAAATGTTATAGAACGGGCCATGGTTTTATGCCAAGGCAATAAAATAAAAATCTCGGATCTCCCTAATGAATTTAAGAACAATGTATACAATTCTCTTCATTTTGAAGGAATACCTGCAGATGCAAAACTCGATGAAACACTTGCGATGATCGAAAAAAAGATGATCGAAAGAGCCTTGAAATTAACAGAAAATGTTCAATCCCAGGCTGCAGAGCTGCTCGGCATTGGAAAAAGTGGACTTAATTGGAAAATAAAAAAGTTTAAATTGGACATCGGTTCAAAAACTTGAATCAAAGGCAAATCATTTATATCTCAATTATATTAAAAGGTTATCCTTTTTGAAGGATAGGGTTGTTCAAAAAATTGAACTCATGGGAACAAAAACAATGTTCAGTTAAATTAATACGTTATATTATTTGTCTTTAAATGGGGTTCAAAATTTTGAACTTTTTGGTATTTAGACGAGAAGGTTCAGAGGAAAACAGAAAAAAGCAACCTTGAAGGTGTTCGGTGTAACCTATTAATATCACCGTATAAAATCATATTTAAAAAACGGGGCTAATTTGTATAGAGGTTTGGCAAGGAAATTGCATAAACTATTTTTAACCTAATAATTTTTTTATCTGTTTTCCTCCTTAATGGCTAATTGGCTCAAACCGATTGGCCATTTTTTTTGGAATTTTAAGTAAATTTATAATGTTAACTCAAATATCAGACCCGTAATTTTAGCAATACCAATACTGCGTAGCAGGTCCGCATGAACCTTATGCGGACCTTAAGATGTTAACTTTTTGAATGCCATGCGACTTTTTCCTTGACAATTTCAGTATACATGGACCCGGAATGGTCTGATAAGATTTTTTTAAAAGCATCGATGCTTTTATCTTGATCTCCAATTTTAGCATACAACTCGCCTAAATTGAAAAGCGCTTCGTCTTTGATACTATTATCGGGTGTTGTCACGATCATTTCAAAATATTTGGCTGAAGTTTTGAAATCTTTTTTTGCCCTATAAGAATAAGCAAGACCGCTTAAAATAAGATTTTTAAGAAATAGTTCATCGTTAAAGTCCACAAGCAATTTATTAAAATTCGCTATGGCTTTATCATAATCTCCGGCGGCATAACACATATCAGCATAAGTAAACCTTGCCAGTTTTCCCCCTTTTCTGCCCGAATATTTTTCCATAATTAGTCCAAAATCTTTTTCCGCATCCATGTAAGCTTTATTCGGGTTGCCGGCTTTCACCAGTGTCTGATACTTGGCAACACCCTGTTGAAGAAGGAAAAAGGCCTTGTTTTCGGATTTTTTTAAAGAATATACGATAACCGCGGCAACAATGAGCAATACAACTAAAAATGTAAGCGCACATGAAACTTGAACTTTATGTTCAGCGGTAAAATCGAATATTTTTGTCCATAATGTTATAAACTCGTCAGGG
>PKTV01000134.1 GCA_002868985.1 Desulfobacteraceae bacterium
CAATATATCGGTTTGTGGTCGATTTCAAAAAAGTTCGCAGCGGCCGTTGGTGTCGGAGCCGGACTTTCAATTCTTGGTGCAGCAGGCTACACGCCCAATGTGGAACAGTCTGAACAGGTAAAATTAGTGTTACGAACGCTTTATGCATTGGTGCCGTCCGTTTGTAACTTGATTGCCATTTTAATCGCGCTGGCTTATCCGATCAGCGGCAAGGTTCATGAAAACATACGAAAAGCCATTGATGATCGAAACAACGGCATCTTAGTGATCAATCCCATAAAACCAATGTCTTCAACAGTCTGAAGATGGGACTTAAGCTTTGCACCCGTTGATTGATGAGTAGCCTATAAATTAAGAGCAGGGGGAGAGATGAACATGGAACATCTAATTTTTATATTCAGCCTCAATTTGGCTGCCGTTATCTTGATGATGACTATCGGATGGTTACTCAGCCTTGTTCTTAAAAATGTAACGGTGGTAGATAGTTTGTGGGGATTGGGGTTTGTCATGATTGCCTGGGCAACCTTTTTTTTAACGGAGGGTTATTTAGGACGAAAGCTGTTAATCGCATTTCTGGTCACATTTTGGGGTTTGAGACTGAGTATTTATCTGACACGGCGCAACTGGGGAAAGGGGGAGGATCCCAGGTATGGCTCCTGGCGTGAAAAGAGCGGAAAACATTTCTGGATCGTGAGTCTTTTTAAGGTGTTTTTGCTACAGTCGCTATTTTTGTGGGCCATTTCCATTTCAATACAGTACGGCATGGCGTCGAAGACACCGGAAACGATCACCTGGATGGATCTGTGCGGCTTAATCCTTTGGGGGATCGGTTTTATATTTGAAGCTGTTGGTGATTGGCAGTTGGCGGTATTTAAATCCAACTCCGCCAATAAGGGAAAAGTTATGGATCGGGGATTGTGGCGCTATACCCGACATCCCAATTATTTTGGTGAATGTCTCATGTGGTGGGGGATTTTTCTCATTGCATTTTCAACACCAAACAGTTGGTGGACCGTTTTGAGTCCGCTGATCATCACTGCGGTGCTGCTGAAAATGACAGGGATTCCTTTAACCGAAAAAACCATGGTGAACCACCGACCGGGTTACAAAGAATATATTCAGCGTACCAATGCGTTTATTCCCTGGTTTCCAAGAGCAAAGAGAAAATAAGGGTACGTGTTTACGGGGTATGCTTCCTCGCGAAAATTCAGGTTTTTATGTGGCTAAAACAGGTGAGCCGATCAGGCCAGAGGGGGAAGCAACGGCTCTCGTCTGCACATGGGTTTGGTCAACAGCATTTGAACATCCCCGATATACCTTTCCGCAAAGCCCCCCTCACAATAGCAAAGATAATATTCCCACATTCGAATAAAAGCATCTGAAAATCCCATTTTGCGAACGTCATCGATGCGATCAAAAAAACGTTTTCGCCATTCGGCAAGTGTTCGGACATAATGTGGTGTGATATCTTCAAGATGAAACAGCTTCAGATCTGTCTTACGGGCTATTGAACTCATAATGGCACGGATCGAAGGAATACAGCTGCCCGGAAAGATATACCGCTTAGAGAAATCGACCGAGCGTTTATGAGCGTCAAACATATGATCGACAATGGTGATGGCCTGAAGAAGCATCATGCCGTTTGCCTTGAGCAACCGACTGCAGATTTGAAAAAAAGTATTCAGATACTGATGGCCCACCGCTTCGATCATTTCAATGGAGACCAATTTGTCAAATTTGCCGCCAAGATGTCGATAATCCTTGCGAAGTAATCTGATTCGATGGGACAAGCCGGATGCCGCAATGCGTTTTTCGGCCAACGCATACTGTTCATCGGAAATGGTTGTGGTTGTCACGCGACATCCGTAATTTTTTGCAGCATGTATGGAAAAACCGCCCCATCCGCCCCCGATTTCGATGACATGGTCTTCGGGATGAAGCTGGAGTTTGCGGCAGATTCGATCGTATTTTGCTATGGAAGCCGCTTCCAGCGTAGTGTTTTCGTGCTCAAAGATGCCGCAGGAGTAGGTCAATGTTTCATCCAGGAAAAGCCTATAAAAATCGTTTCCCAGATCGTAATGGGCAACGATATTTTCTTTGCTCCCTTTCAAGGTATTGCGCCGAAAGTAGTGATACAATTTATGAACAGGTTCAGAGAGCCAAGACCAGCCTTTGTCCATTTTATCCATTATTTGCCAATTCAAAATCACCAGGCGTATGACATTGGTCAGATGGGATGTTGACCAGAATCCGGACATATAGGCTTCGGCAGAACCAATGCTGCCGCCAAACACGGTGCTCGTATAAAATCGTGGATGGTGCACGTTAATGGTCGCTTGCAAAGAAACCCCGTTCGATGATTGACCAAATTGGTGCTGCTGATTTTTTTCGATGAGGGCAAGCCTTCCTCTCTTAAAATCTTTCATCAGCACGAAAAAAAGTTTACGGGATAGTCTGTCGATAAACGTTTCCCGAAGAAATTCCAAGGCAGATACTTTCTGTGGTATGAATGTTTCCGTCATGGGTCATCTCCTCTATATGGCAGTGATCTTTTTTTGGGATGCGTAAAAAATGGGGTGTTTTTCAGCAGCAGGCGCAGTGCCTGAAAATGGATCATTGTCGTCACTCTCATCGTCATTAACGGGTATTTCATAAGCATGCGGGTCAATGCTTTATGGGTGATGGGTCGTCTTTTCAGCATCAGACTGGCATCGAACAGCTTTTTACCTTTTTCGATATCGATCATATGAACCCGAATGATGTCGCCGGGCACACGAAATCGCCAGTCGTATTGGATGTCCATATCAATAAACGGTGACACATGAAAAATTTTGTTGAAACGGTATCGACGCCAATATTTAACAGGGTGTTCATTTTGGTTATCACCGAAAACATAACAATGGCGCTCTCCCCAGGGGGTATTGTGGATTTCAACCACAATGGTTTCGACCCTGATATCAGAAGCGTCGTAGCAGTAATAAAAACTGGCCGGATTAAAGCAATATCCAAAATATCTTAAGTGGGTCAGCAGACGAATCGGCCCGGCCGGTCGTTTCCCAAGGCGCGTTTGAACAAGATCCCGAACAGCGGTATCCATGGGCACAAAAGGATCGCCAAAATGATCTTTACGACGAAAACAAGCAATATTAAATCGTTGGTATGACCACAGGGGATGAATATCAAAAAGAGTGGGGAGTTCCTTTAGATCGAGAAACATAAAAAAGAGCCGGTATTGAAACATGTTCGGCCGGGGTCTGAAGCGCCGATGCCTTACGGAACCTTCATATATAGCGCTCTTTATCATGACAATGTTTTTCCAAAATGTTTACAAACCGACAGGGCACTGTTCACACCGTCCTCATGAAACCCGTAGCCCCAGTAGGCTCCGCAGAAATAGGTCCGATTTTTTCCGTTGATTTCATCCTGTTTACGGCGTGCGCTTAAACTGTTCGGATCGTAGACCGGATGATGGTAAATGATGCTTTGAATAATGCGGTCCGGGTGGATCTTCTCCGGCATGTTTAAGGTGACGCAAAACTCTTCCGTCGCCCCTAAACTTTGTAGGATATTCATATCATAGGTCAGCGCAACGCGCCCTTTTTCTTCTTTGGGGATGTGATAGTTCCAACTGGCCCAGGCCGCTCTTTTGGGCGGTAGAACCGATTTGTCGGTGTGCAAAACAGCCAGATTTTCCTGGTAGGGAATGGCGCCTAAAACGTCTCTTTCCAGGTCCGAAGGATCCGTCAGCATTTGAAGGGCCTGGTCGCTGTGAGTGGCAATGACCACATGATCAAAGGTTGCCGTGTCTCCTCCCTTTGTGGTGATCTCGACATTTTCCTGAGATCGTTTGACCGATGCAACCGGCGAGTTCAGACGAATCCGGTCTTTATAGGGTCGGGTTAAGGGACCGATATACCGGCTCGAACCACCTTTGATAACCAGCCACTGCGGCTGATGACGTACGTTTAAAAAACCATGGTTGTAAAAAAATTCTACCAGATATCGTGCCGGAAACTTTCTGAACTGAACAGGATCCGCCGACCAGATGGCTCCGCCCATGGGAATAATGAAATGTTCAATGAAAATATGACTGTAATGCCTTTGTTCCAAATAATCCTGAAGGGTGATGCTGTAGTCATCGGATCGAATGAGTTCCGACGCTTCACGCCGGAACCGAAGCGCATCCCAAAGCATCCGGTAAAATGAGGGACGGAAAAGATTTTTTCGCTGAACAAATAAACCGTTCAAGGTACTGGGGGAAAAAACCAGCCCGGTTTGATCGCATTGAACGCTGAAACTCATGTTCGACGGTTGCCAGGCCACCCCGAGTGATCGCATCAATTTAATAAAATTCGGGTAGGTTTTTTCATTGAATACGATAAAACCGGTATCCACCGGATAGGAAACACCCTTGATGGGCACATCGATGGTGTGGGTATGCCCGCCGATGTAGTCATTGGCCTCATACAGAACAATGTCGTGGTCTTGACTCAGCAAATATGCGGAGACCATGCCGGAAATGCCGGAACCAATAACTGCAATTCGCATCGATGTTATCCCTCTTTAAATCCGATCCAAGACGTTTCGTTGCGGCAATATGGATTGCTACAACAGCTTAGAGCTATCGGTGACCTTAAACCAAAAGTAATTTATTTTGTTTTCAATTTTTCAAGCAGGTTCGAAAGTTGAAACACATGTTTGCGCTCTTCCATGATGATCTCACCGATCCGATCTTTTCCGGACTGAGAAGGTATCATATCTTTGAGTCCCAGATAAAATAGAATCGAGTCCTTTTCAAGTCCTACGGCGATTCGAAGTATATCCTCAAGGGTTTCGTTTCCGGTGAGGGAATCAGCAACAGAAGGACTCCCTTCTCCACCCATGGTGTCCGCCATTGCAGCAAGATACCGAGTCACCTCGCCATAGGGGTCGAACACCTTCGGGTCTTTATCCTTTTCGGTAAGGGTCGTTCGCATTTCGGTGAATGTCTTCTGGTGTTGATCTTCCATGTTGGCAAGACCTTCTAAAAATTTTCGATGTTTGGTATCGGATTGAAAACCTGCAGCCTTCCGGTAAAAGGCGGCACCGTTATTTTCAATGCGGATTGCCATTTCAAAAACCTCATCTGCGTTAAACACGATGGCCATTTTATTTCCTACTTTTTTACATCTCGTTCAAAATTCAGATAATAACCGAATGTGTTATCGTATTGCCATAAATTTTTGATTCATTTCTGATGTTATATCAACCACATGAAAATTGATTGTAATATTTCACTTATCAAAAAGTTCCTTTTTGGTCACCGGATCAAGCCTTAAATCGATGATTATCACAACAAGCCAAAGTCTTCATC
>PKTV01000075.1 GCA_002868985.1 Desulfobacteraceae bacterium
TGCAAAACCTGAGCAAATAAGTTCATCTGTTTTTATTTCCCATTATTCCAACACTTTACCATTCTATTTTTGTTGTTTTTTTCGTATCTTCGCCCATGTATCCCGCAATGTCACCGTACGGTTGAATACCAGGGCGTTGTCAGAAGAATCTGCGGAATCGACACAAAAATACCCGAGTCTTTCGAACTGGTATCTGCTGCCCGATACTGCACCTGCCAGGCTGGGTTCCACAAGAAAAGAGCATATCTTCAGAGAATCTGGATTCAAATGTGTTTTAAAATCAACATTTTTTTCTTCGTCCGGATTTTCCTTTACAAAGAGATGATCATACAAACGCGCCTCGGCGTTGATGGCGTGGGACGCCGAAACCCAGTGCAACGTCGCTTTGACCTTGCGCCCATCCGGAGATGAACCGCTACGTGTGGCCGGGTCATAGGTGCAGTGAAGTTCAATGATTTGGCCGGTCTCTTTATCTTTAACAACGTCTACACAGGTGATAAAATACGCGTAACGCAATCGCACTTCACGGCCGGGAGCCAAACGGAAGAACTTTTTCGGCGGTTCTTCCAGAAAGTCATCCTGTTCGATGTAAATGACACGTGAAAAAGGAATTTTCCGAGTGCCCGCGGCCGGGTCTCCGGGATTGTTCAGCGCGTCGAGTTCTTCAACCTGATCTTTGGGATAATTATCGATGACCACCTTTAAAGGGCGTAAAACCCCCATGACCCGTGGCGCAGTTTTGTTCAGGTCTTCTCTGATACCGAACTCAAGCAGTGCAATGTCCACCGTACTGTCCCGACGGGCGACACCGATGCGTTCACAAAAATTACGGATCGATTCCGGTGTGTAGCCGCGTCGACGAAGTCCGCTGATGGTCGGCATTCGAGGATCGTTCCATCCGGACACATGTCCTTCTTGGACCAGTTCCACGAGTTTACGTTTGCTCAATACAGTATAGCTGAGATTGAGGCGTGCAAACTCGATTTGCTGGGGATGACAACCCACATCCAGTTCGTCGAGTATCCAGTCGTACAATTGACGATTATTTTCAAATTCCAGGGTGCAAAGAGAATGTGTAATTCCTTCTATAGAGTCTGAAAGACAATGTGCAAAATCGTACATGGGATAAATACACCACGTGTCTCCGGTTCTGTGATGCGGAACCCGTCGAATCCGGTAGAGCGTCGGATCACGCATCACCACGTTTGGGGAGGCCATGTCGATTTTAGCGCGAAGCACGTGGGTACCGTCCTCGAATTCTCCGGCCCGCATCCGTTCGAACAGGTCCAGATTTTCTTCCACCGGCCGCGTGCGATACGGACTGTCTTTTCCGGGCATGGTCAGCGTGCCGCGGTTTTCCCTGATCTCGTCGGCGCTCAGGCTGCAGACATAAGCCTTACCGGCTTTGACCAACTGTACCGCATAGGCATACAATTGTTCAAAGTAGTCAGATGCATAGAAAAGCCGATCATCCCAATGGAATCCAAGCCACTGAACGTCTTCTTTTATGGATTCCACATATTCAACCTCTTCTTTGCTGGGGTTGGTATCATCGAATCGCAAATTACAAATACCCCCCTCATTTTCTTTGGCAATACCGAAATTGAGACAGATGGATTTTGCGTGTCCGATGTGAAGATAACCGTTTGGTTCCGGTGGAAAACGGGTGACAACACGGCCGTCGTTTTTATTGTTTTTTAGATCTTCGGCGATGATATTTCGAATAAAATTAGAAGCAGGGGTGGACTCGGGTTTGGTCATATCAAAAGTTCCATTCTTTTCTTATTTTTAGGTTTATTTGCAAATTTTGTCCTTTTTGTGGCAAAACTTTTTTCTTCTCGCCACAAAGACACCAAGACACTAAGAACGAATAACAAATTAAAATCCTTCGTGTCTTTGTGCCTTGGTGGTAAATATTTTTGGTTCCGGCTTGTCCGGGTTAGGGTTTATCGAAAAGTGCCGGAGCTTTGCGCAGGCGGTCCACCACACGACGTTGACCGATGGTGATCAAAATATCAAAAAGCCCCGGGCCGGCCAGCTGTCCTGTGACAACGGTTCGAATGCCGTTGATTAACACGCCGGGTTTGATGTCGAGGGTTTCCGCCATATCACGAATGACTTTCTCGGCTTCAGGGGCTGTAAACTCCTTTAAACCTTCCAGACGATCGGCCAGCATCGGAAGCCATTTTTTAAGCTGCGGATGCTTAACGATATTTTTTTTCAAAGCTCTATCTTCGATAGGGAAATCATCTGAAAAATAGGCCCGGCCCCGGGTCGAAAAATCGGTGGTGATGTGAAACCGGCTTCGAATCAGTTCAATGGTATCCAGAAACCACTGGTGCTTGGTACTTTCATACGCCGGGTCCCAGAGTCCCGCTTTTTCCAGTTCAGCCCGAACATAAGGCTCGATTTGATCAACCGGCATGGTTCTCAGGTAATGGGCATTGATGCTGATGGCTTTTGGATCGGTAAAATATTTTGGGTCATCCTTTTTGACATTGAAGATGGAATTGGCGCGATTGACCCCCTGTAAAGAAAATGCCTCAATCAGTTCATTTTTTGAAAAAATTTCTCTCGATTCATGGGTTGCCCAACCCAAAAGGACCAAAAAATTTACCAATGCCCATGGTAAGAATCCGTGTTCTCTGTAAAAATGGACAGCCACCAGTTCACCGTGTTTTCGTTTCGAGATCTTGGCTTTTTTAGGATCGAGGGTGAGCGACATATGGGCAAACTGCGGTACAGGGGCTCCCAGCGCCTGGTAGATCAATATCTGCCGGTGGGTATTGGATAGCCCGTCCTGTCCGCGAATAATATGGGTCACCCGATCACGGATATCATCAACGGTATTTGACAGAAGATAAAGGGGTTGACCGTTGGAACGGACAACAACAAAGTCCTCAATATCTTCATATTTGTATTCAATGGTTCCATAAACGATGTCTTCAAAACTAATGGAGCCCTCGCCTTTCGGCACTTTCATGCGGATGGTGTAAGGAGCTCCGGCGGTTTCCTTTTCGGTGACCTCATCCAAGGTCAGTTGGCGACATGTGCCGTCATATTTCAGATCTTTTTTCTGTTTCAGTGCCTCCTGCCGCTTGTTTTCGAGTTCTTCTATGGTGCAAAAACACTTGTAGGCATGTCCGGATTCCAAAAGTTTACGGGCTGAAGCCAGATGCTCGTTAATAAACTGGGTCTGAAAATACGGGCCTTCATCCCAGGTAATCCCCAGCCATTTCAAACCGTCGACAATTCCCTTGATAGATTCTTCGGTGGACCTTTGGGCATCGGTATCTTCGATCCTGAGAATCAGTTTGCCGCCGGTCTTTTGGGCAAATAGCCAATTGAAAATAGCTGTGCGTGCGCCACCGATATGAAGGTATCCGGTGGGACTGGGCGCAAAGCGTACGATGACGTCTTGTTTCATTTGAGTTAACCTTTCTTAACACGTAATCTATCACTCTAAATGAGTGAAATTCGAGGATACCCTAAAAATTTTTCCAAATTTTATTTACGATCAATTGGGGTATCGTTTTTGACGGCTTAGTAGGAATCACAAAAACGATTTTTTTACAAGGCCGTCAATTTTATTTCTTTACAATGTCGGCTTCGAGCTTTTGGGCCAGATTGAAGGCGGTATTTAATGCATCGTTTATTTTAAACAGTTGGACTTTAAATGTCTTTAGGGATGCAGGTGTCGCCATTATGGCGGATTCGCTGAAAAGGAGTTTCTGTAGATTTTTTGCTTTATCAGACAAGCCGTCAAGCTTTTGGGCAAAGGCGCCGATTTCTTCACCCCATTTTTTTCGTTTATTATCGGGAAATGGAATTTGACCATGCCCAAACCTCTCTTCTAAAGCCCCAATGGCGTAATCGGCGGGATTTGCAATTATCTCATACATTTTAAGCTCCTTTAGGTGGAATAAGCCGGATGAATTTGCTATATTAAAACTTTTACACTTTAAAACTGAGAACGTCCACAAAATTTTTTTGCTTTTAAAAATTATTGCAGTATTTTAGTGTATTGAAAAAAATATCACAGCCATATATTTTAAAAGGCAACATTTAAGTTAATAATTACAAAAGAAAGTGGGACAAAATGAGCAACGAAATGGAATGCATGTGTTTGGGATGTGGCATGTCAATCCATATACCTGAAGATCTCATAGCCATGGATTCTTCTGATTCTGATTCGAAACTATTAGACAGTCTATTGGTTTGTGAAAACTGTGGGGGGCAGCTAAAGCTGGTGGGCAAAGCAGGGGACGAGCCTATTTATCGCCTCAAATGATTGGATTTGCCGGATCATTCCGTATTTCTTGTGGAAAAATCGGGTTAGAAAAAATAGGTTTGGTAAAAATGGAAAATTTCCGCCTCCTCATCTTCATGGAGAAGTCTGAGCGGAGCGACTTCCATTTTGCAGCGGTAGCTCGGGGATGTTCCGTATAATCGGCAAATCAATGGTCGGACAGGGTAAATTGTGCAGCCTGATTCATTCAAGTGCGGGCAGGTGTTTCCATGCGCTTTCCCAGGTTTCATGGCGTTTTTCTTAAGAAATACCTTTAGCCGTTCGTCTTCGATCCTGGTTCTCGAGGGCACACCAAAGTTTTGGCAGCATTCACGGCACCCTTTGGTACACATAAAGTCCGGAATGAGATTATAAATATCATCGATATCCATCAACTACCTCTCAGAACATGGTTTCTTAAATACGATAACGTATTTATAACTTGGTTTATTCATTCTATGTATGCAAAAGTGTAAAGTGCCTAAAGTGAACTAAAGTGCCTAAAGTTAAGGTATTCTAACAATTTTAATTATAATTGATTGCGCTGAAAGCGCGTTCCTCAACTTTAGCTCACTTTAGGCACTTCAAACTTCAAACTTTTAGACTTCAGCTTATACGGCGTAGTGCCCGGATAAAAATGCGTCATCGTATTTATGAATTAGAGCACTTTGTTATATGGCGCGGGATGTCAAAAAATGTCAACTGAAAAAATGATAATATCCGTCAATCAGCCTTATTATTTCCCCTTTGTCGGTTTCTTTTACAAAGCATATCTTTCTGACAATTTTGTAATATTGGATGACGTTCAGTTTCCAAGGGGAACCACATGGATAACCAGGAACAGATTTAAAAACGCCCAGGGAAGCCTGTGGATGACCGTGCCTGTGATAAAGAAAGGTTTGGGACTTCAAAAAATCAATGCCGTTAGGATATATCATAACGGCCGATGGGCTAAAAAACATTTGCATAGCTTGAAAAATGCGTATGTCAGAGCGCCATATTTCAAGGAACATCTAATTTTTTTGGAAGATCTTTTTTCAAAAAAATTTGAAAAA
>PKTV01000005.1 GCA_002868985.1 Desulfobacteraceae bacterium
GGAAGAGACCATGAGGCCGAAACGTGAACACGAAATGTACGGCGGAATCTATGAACGGATCCGCCACCCCAGGCCGTTGGGGAATTCCCCTTGTGGTGGGTGATCGCGTTTTTGGTGCATTCGCCCTTTTTGGTGCTGTTCTCCTTTCTCTACATCCCGGTGTGGTATTATCTGTGTGTGGCCGAGGAAAGGGATCTGCTCATCCGATACGGCACTGCCTACGAGGAATACCGCCAGCGGGTCGGCTTCTGGTTACCTAAACGCCATCTTTCATACAAGGGGAATGGGGTCAAATTTTGAACAATGAACAAACACTTTTTAATCCATATTTTCGGGAAGTTAAATCGAATTCAGGCCCTGACTTTTGATGATGTTAGGACATGGGAGACGTTGGCTAAACGTTGAAAAGTTTATATGATTTGGAGGAGGTCATGATCAATATAAAAAGTCTTTTTACACCGGTTCGATCCATGGACAGCGATGCGGTCAAGCAATACATGGCTGAACACAAGGAAGGGTCCTATACGATTCTGGACGTACGACAGCCCCGAGAATATGAAAAAGATCATATTTCCGGGGCAAAACTGACCCCCTTGCCTGTTTTGGGAGATGAAATACATCAGCTTGACCCTGGTAAACCCATAATTGTATACTGTGCAATCGGGGGCCGCAGTCGCGCTGCCGCACAGTTTCTTTCCGGGGCGGGCTTCAAGGAGATTTACAACCTCTCCGGGGGCATAAAAGCCTGGAATGGTGCCACCGCCAAAGGGCCCGTGGAACTCAATATGGAACTTGTACGTGGGGATGAAACCCCGCTGGAGATCATTCGCTTGGCCTACGCTATGGAAATGGCCCTGGAGAGGTTCTACGCCAGACTCAATTCAAGGACCAAAGACCCTCAACTTTCTGATTTCTATTCAAAATTGGAAGGCGCTGAACGGGGGCATAAAAAAAGCCTCTTTCGGCTTTTAAGAGAAGTTGATCCGCAGGCTAAGGATGTTGAGGCATTTGAAGCGGGCATCCAAAGCCAGACCATGGAAGGGGGATTCGACGCGGTATCGTTCCTGGAAGAGAATGAACCATACTTGAAAACCGTCCCGGATGCGTTGAGTCTTGCTTTGATGCTGGAAAGCCAAGCACTGGATCTTTATCTGCGCTTTTCCGATAGGGTTTCAGACCCCCTATCAAAGAATGCGCTTTATAAGATAGCAGATGAAGAAAAGTCCCACCTGTCGGTTGTCGCAAAAATGTTGGAGAAGCACATTTAATGACAACCTGCCGGAGCTCATGCATTTATGAAACCCTCCAGACTTTGGGGAACATGGTGTTGAAGGAATAGATGAGATGACAGAATTCGTGTTTAAAAATGAATGGATGATTCGATTGGCGTTTTTCGGTGGTATTTTTCTGATCATTGGCTTCGCTGAACTTCTTGTCCCCCGGCGGACCCTGACCACGTCCAAAAAAAGTCGATGGTTTGCAAACATCGGCATCGTGTTCATTAACACCTTCCTGTTGAGGCTCCTCTTTCCTGCGGGTGCCGTGGGCATCTCCATATGGATAGGACTGCATGGCTGGGGGATTTTTAACCTTATTCAATGGCCGCTCTGGGTGGAGGTGGTTTTAACGGTTATCCTCCTTGACGTTGTCATCTACATCCAACATGTGATGTTTCATGCGCTTCCTGTTTTGTGGCGCCTGCATATGATGCATCATGCAGACATGGATTATGATCTTACAACCGGCACGCGTTTTCATCCCATTGAGATCATCATCTCTATGGGGATCAAAGCCGGAGCCATCACCTTGCTGGGAGCCCCTGTCATCGGTGTTATCATATTTGAGATACTTTTGAATGGGGCAGCCATGTTTAATCACGGCAATTTTTTTATTCCGTTGGGTCTTGACCGGGTACTGAGACTATTGGTGGTCACGCCGGATATGCACCGGGTCCACCATTCTGTCTTTCCTTCTGAGACCAATAGCAACTTTGGTTTTAACCTCCCATGGTGGGATCGATTGTTTGGAACATACCGGCCCCAGCCAATGAAGGGTCACGAACAAATGACCATCGGTCTGAACCAGTTCCGCGATCCGTCTCGCCTCACCCTCTTGTGGATGATTGCTTTGCCTTTCGCAGGTAAAACCGGTAGCTACCCCATTGGCAGAAGGGGAATCAAAAGTGACGATTAGGGATATCGAACGTCGAAAGGTATGTTATGACGACAACGACCGTGATAATTTTTTAGACCGGCTTATGGAAAGGGACAGGGTGGAAATGGGGTCAAATTTGAATAGCAATCAAATATTTTTAAATATATTTCAGCAAGTTAAAACCGGATTCACCCTCCAACTCGTGGGTTATGCTGAAGGGAGAAACTGCCTGGATGTCAGGGGGTTATTTAACTTGAAACACTGCTGAATGTATACACAAAGAATTTGAATCTACACGATCCTTGATTATTTCTTCAACGTATTCCATGGCAGCTTTGTTCTATTTAACCTAACCGGTTGGGCGTGGAAAAGGACACGACGCATACAGTTGATAACTACCGGCCTAACTATTTTGTCTTGGTAAGGAAATTATATGAGACCCGTTACAATTATTCTGCTTTTATTTTTTTTGTCATTTCCTATAAATTCAAATGCAAATCAAGATGGATCCGATATTCTCGCAGAAAAATTTTTAATTGTTACCAAGCAAAAGGATCAAAACAGCGAATTACTTGATATGCTAAAAACACAAATCTCACAGCAAATAAATAAACATCCCAAGGCAAAGGACTTAAATGAAAATAAACGCAAATTACTTGAAAAATATAGCAACAAGATGACGAATATTTTAGTTGAAGAATTGTCGTGGGAAAAAATCAAAGGAAACCACGCGAAAATTATCAAATCAATATATTCAGATGAAGAACTGAGGTCCTTAATACAATTTTTTGAGTCTGAATTGGGCCAATTGTACATCAATAAACAGCAAATCGCTATGCAGAAGCTTGGCGAATCTTCTCAAATATTTATGCAAAATGTTATGCGTCGTATACAGGCATTGGAACAGGAAATGAAATCAGAGTTTGACAAATAATGAACCTTTGTCCAACAAAACGCTTGACTCAGACGGCTAAATTCGCTTCGCTCTTTTGATAACCTCTTGACCGTGGCGTTAAGCGATTGATAGGGAGGGATGTCATTGATCAATCTGATGCCGGCAATTTTCTTCGGACACGGCAATCCGATGAACGCATTGTCGAAAAATGCTTACACTAAGGGATGGGCTTCTATTGGCAAATCAATTCCGCGCCCCAAGGCCATACTTTCTGTGTCTGCGCATTATTACATACCTTTCTGTATGGTGACCTCAAACCCTATCCCTCCAACAATTCACGATTTCAGCGGTTTTCCAAAAGAACTTTACCAAGTAAAATACCCTGCTCCTGGAAGTCCCGAACTTGCCCAGCGTGTTAAAGAGCTGCTTAAACCCACTACGGTAAGGCTTGATGAAAGCTGGGGACTTGATCATGGAACATGGTCGGTGCTGAACCACGTGTTTCCGAACCCGGACATCCCCGTCGTCCAACTCAGTATCGATGAGACTCAACCACCTATTTTCCATTATGAAATGGGGAAACGGCTCACGCCACTGCGAAAAGAAGGTGTTTTAATCATCGGCAGCGGCAATATCGTTCATAACCTCGCCGCCTATGCATGGGGCAAGCAGGATATCCATCCTTTTGATTGGGCTGTGCGATTTGAGGAACACGTGCGAAAGATGTTGAGCAACGGCGACAATGCACCTCTTGTTGATTACCAGAGTTTTGGCCATGACGCGACCCTGTCTGTTCCGACACCGGAGCATTACCTGCCGTTTCTCTATGTGCTTGGCATTCGCAAGGAAAAGGAACCGGTCAGCTTTCCGGTACAAGGGGTGGATGGCGGCTCGGTCTCCATGCTTGCTGTCCGGATAGGCTGACCCATTGCCTAATCGGGCAACTTTGAACTTTGAATGGGCTTTGAATGGAAAGGAGCGATCATCATTTTCTCCGAGTCGGGAATACAGTTCATCTCGCGTCTGTTATATTTGAAATTGGCGACAGGTAGAAATCCGGTAAGATTTAATTCGAGGAGGCAATATGATACCGAGAATTTTTGTCAACTGTAAAAACTTTAATAACACATGTACAAAGATGAAGGATATTCGATCAAAAATAAACGAATTACTTGAATTGCTAGGGCAAAAAGGTAGACAATCTTGGGATGAAAACCTCTACGAGTTAAAACAAAAAGACTATCATAAAGCACTGGAAAAATATTGCGATGATTGTGATAATTTTTCACCTGTAACTGAATTGAGTTAACAGGCAAGAAGAATTGAGTTTGGGGACTTCCGGTACACTCTTCAAATTATAAGTTTCTATTTTATCTGGAATTATTTCCCCAAAGTCGGCGGTGCATTTCATCTCGCGCCCGTTATATGCTGAAGAATAAAAACGATGCGGTTGCGTATACATTTACGACTGTTTGCTATTGTATCTTTAGCCTGGCTTCTCTTTTGGATTGCAGGGCTTCCAGGGTATTACCAGCAATATTCCACGAAATTTATGATCATATTTGACTTGGCAATTTTACCCCCAATTTGGTTTGTAATCTATCGAAGCGCGAAAAATGCAAGGCCGGGCAGGGGATTGAAAGTGTCTTTGTGGTGGTCATTTTATATTTCATTTCCTTTATTCATTTATGATCTCCTTTATTGTGGTATTTACCTTGGGCATAGTACAAGCTTTCTATGGAAGTACTGGTATCTTACCGTTTATTACATTATACCCTGGCTCCTTTTCCCTCCAACAGGATGGCTGGTTGAAAAAAGGCGAGGATCAGGAAACGAATGAAGGGGGTTTTCCCATGAAATATATTGTCGAAACCGAGAAAACCGTCGGGCAAGCCGTTGTCGATTTGCAGGAAGCTGTGAAAAAACACAATTTTGGGGTTTTGCACATTCACAACCTGCAAGAGACCCTGAGGAAAAAGGGTGTCGATTTCCCCAATGAATGTCAGATCCTTGAGATCTGCAACCCTCAAAAAGCAAAAGAAGTGTTGACCGATGATATGAGCATGAACATGGTATTACCCTGCCGTATTTCGGTATATTCAGACGAAGGTAAAACAAAAATTGGGATGATAAAGCCGAAGGCGCTATTGGAGGTTTTGTCAAATTCAGAATCTTTAATGAAGATTGCTGAAGAAGTGGAAGCTATCACAATGGAAATGATTAAAGAAGCAAAGTGAACGTATCCCGGGTCTAACTTGGCTATTTCAGCCGACTTCTA
>PKTV01000522.1 GCA_002868985.1 Desulfobacteraceae bacterium
ATAGGGTTATTGCGGCAAAATGTTTTGTATGCGGCAAAAAAATGTCATACTGATAGGATATGGCTGCCGAATATTTTATATAATTATTGAAAAATAAGAGGGGTTGATTCGATTATAACTTTATTCATTCTATTTTTATGTGATATGAAGCAATTTTATCCCTCAAGGTAAGAATAGGGTAGGATTTAGGGGCGATTATATATCGTAATAAAACACAAAACGACATATCCTGATCAAATAACCATAAATCTTTTTTTTGGAGCAAGAGACATGTCAGACGACTTAAACAATGAAACACAAGATGATGAAAAGGAAAGCTTCGCCGAACTTTTAGACTCGTACGGTTTTGGCATGAAAGACGATATCCAGATCGGAGACAAAATAACCGCAAAGATCATTTCCATCGGAAAAAATACCGTTTTTATGGATGCGGGAACAAAGGTTGACGGAACCGTTGAAGGCGCTGAACTTTTAGATGATGAGGGAAATATGCCTTTTAGTGAAGGCGATGAAATTGAGTTGTATGTAGTGGCCCTTGATGAACATGAAATGCGCTTATCAAAAGCAATTTCGGGTATCGGAGGTTTTGATATTCTTTATGACGCTTTTAAAAACGCAATCCCTGTTGAAGGAAAAATAACTGAGACCTGCAAAGGTGGTTTCAACGTGGATCTGCTTCAAAGGCGCGCTTTTTGTCCCATGAGCCAGATCGATGTAAAATATGTCGAAGTACCTGAAGATTACGTTGGGCAGACCTATGAATTTCTGATTGTTCAATTCGAAGAAAACGGAAGAAACATCGTCGTCTCCCGCCGAAAAATTCTTGCTCAGGCCATGGAAAAAGAAAAAGAAGTCTTTTTCAGTACATTAAAGAAGGGCGATATTTTAAAGGGCAAGGTCATTAAACTTATGCCCTACGGAGCATTTGTTGAACTGACCCCCGGCGTCGAGGGAATGGTTCACATTTCCGAACTGAGTTGGTCCCGAGTGGAAAAGATCGAAGAGATTGTCCGACCCAATGATACGGTTACGGTCAAGGTGATCGATATAGCGGACGATGACAAAAAGAATCAGAAAAAAATTTCACTTTCCATGAGACAGCTTGACAGCGACCCCTGGGATACGGTGTCAGAAAAAATTTGTCCGGGAGACAAGGTGATCGGAAAAGTTACCCGGTGCATGAAATTTGGTGTTTTCGTGGAAATCGTCCCCGGCATAGAGGGCCTGGTTCATATCAGCGAAATGAGCTATGTCAAGCGTGTAATCAACCCCGAAGATGTTGTAACACCGGGTGAAAAAGTTTCGGTTCTGGTCAAAGAACTCGATGCAAAAGGGCGGCGGATCTCCCTTAGCATCCGAGATGCCCAGGGAGACCCATGGCTGGAGGTGTCGGACAAATTCAGTGTTGGTCAGATCGTTAAAGGAACACTGGAAAAAAAAGAAAAATTCGGCTATTTTGTTTCATTGGCTCCGGGCATCACCGGGCTTCTGCCGAAATCGAAAATCAAGGAAGCCGAAAAGCCCGGATTGATAGAACAACTCAAAGTAGGAGATTCGCTTGCCGTAGCTGTTGAGGGGATCCATCCCCATGAACGCAAAATTACCCTTGCCCCGGGAGATTCCAAAGATGAGGGCGCCTGGAAAAATTTTTCACAGGCTGAAACACCTATGCCCAAGACTGATTTTGCCGAAAAATTGCAGCAGGCAATGGTATCCAAAAACAACAAATAGCTGTGAATCTTTTCAAAATCGGGGAGATTTCCTGCATACAGTTCGTGGTATTAGAGAAATTTAATGCTGATCGTAGCTGATTTTACTACAAAAATACGCTCATTGTTGCTGGTCAAATCAGCAGGTGTTATGAAAAACCCGGGACGGTCTGGTGAATAACCAAGGGCATAACCGCTAATAATCTCACCATCCGTAAATTCCACTTCGATCTTGCGTCCTGCACCATGGATCGTATCTTCATATTTCTTTTGATATTCTTTATTACCTTCGAAATCCTTTACGAAGAATACCGCCTTTAAAGTATCGGTATCGATTTCCTCTATATTACCGTCCAGACGATTGAGGTGAAAGCGTATCTTATTCGGGAAAAAGTCACTGGTATTGCCTTTCATTATCATACCGTCCTTAAATCGTATGATGACCTTATTGGTTTGCATAAATTCTCCATTTTTTAAGTGCGATAATTCTATTCAAAGACTAAAGCTGAATTCATTGAGTGCGAAATTTATATCTCCATTTCAATATAAGCAAAACCGGTGCCATTATTACTTAAAGGGGCATTTCTGTCATAAATACTAAATAATAGCAGTAATATACATTGTTTTTCCAGAGTTTTCTATATAGATTCCTTATGAATGGTTATTGTAACAAAATATTCTGGATGCGACAAAAAAATGTCGTGTGTAAGTGACGGGAGACCAGTCGGACGCATCTGTGATATATTGACATTTGGCATGAAAAGCTTTTAACTTAAGTTTTTAACCCAATTATCGCTAAAAAGCATTTGGAGCAGCTCTGGCTGGTCTGGGAAAAATTTAAGTTAAATGAGATGGTTAAATAGAAAAAAACCATATGACTTATATAAGGCACATAGCGGGTGTAACATATAGATATACAAATTAATTGATATGGGAATCACTTTGTATATTGATGTTGTGCGATACTGCACCAATGAAATATTATGCCCTTAAAAATTTCTTTCGGCCGGCTGCTCTGTAACGAGTTGCTGAAAATGAAGTGTACGAAACCGGAATAAAAAACATAAGGGGATGTAGCCATGCCAGAAAAAAAGAAAATTGGATTTATTGGTATTGGAATGATGGGACTGCCTATGGCCCATGGCCTGTCCAGCTATGATTGGACGGGGATCGCTGCCGAAGTGGAAGCAGAAGCAGGATTATAATCTTAATATACAAGACGGTTATAATCAAATAGTAATGTAAAGGATTAATATCGTGGCGCGTATCAAATTAGCTTCTCTGGATCACTACCAAAGTGTTTACGAAACCGCTGTTGAAGTCACGGATTTAAATTATGGCAATCATCTGGGAAATGATGCCTTGGTCGGGATCATCCACAGGGCTCGCGTTCATTTTTTACACTGGCTCGGCGCAAGCGAAAATAATCTTGGAGATGGAAAGACCGGGATTCTATTGGCGGACCTTATCGTTAACTACAAGAAAGAGAGTTTTCTTTTTGACAAGTTGGGTGTTGAAACCAGCATTGGTGAGGTGCGTTCAAAAGGATTTCGCATGTTTCACAGAATAACAGCCGCACAGGGCCGACTCATCGCCTTGGCCGAAATTGGTATTGTCGCTTTTGATTACCACGAAAGGAAGGTCGCCCGAATCCCCGAATCATTTGTCCATAAAATAAAGGATTTATGAACAATGGAGATTTTAAATGATAACTGACGAAACTTATTATAAGCTGGCAAAGGTCCTTGATACATTGCCCAATGGTTTTCCGGCCACTGAGAACGGGATTAAAATCAAGCTCCTCAAATCCGAGGAAGCAAGATTTTATTCATGCATTGACTTTGCTGAAGGTTGTCTTACTATCTTAACATCCAAGGCATAACGATCGACTGTAAGGGGGCACCAAATAAGGAAAGTATGCGATTTCTTTTATACAATATACGTTACGCGGCAGGGATTGGACGGAAATTTCACCTTCCAGTACCTTACTGCGGATATTTAAAGCACACCAACGGTAATCTAAAAAAAATAGTGGATTTCATCAAGCCGCTTGATCCGGACATTATCGGATTGATTGAGGTGGATGCCGGGTCCTTCCGTTCGGAAAAAAGCAACCAGGCAGAATCAATTGCCCAGGAATTGCAGCACTATCATGTTTATCAATCAAAATATTCCATTGACTCAGTGGCACAAAAATTGCCGGTGTTGAACAAACAGGGGAATGCCATTCTTACCAACCGGGAGATTGTGTCTCAAAACTTTCATTATTTAAATAACGGTGTCAAGCGTCTTGTTATTGAACTCGAACTGGAAGACTTTTCAATATTTCTTGTACATCTGTCGATAAAATATCGCCATCGGCAGTACCAGTTACAGGATCTTCATAGCATAGTCAAAAACATAAATAAGCCGGTTATCGTTGCCGGAGATTTCAACGTTTTGTGGGGAGATCGTGAACTTCAATTGTTTCTTGCCGCCACAGGCTTACATAGTGCCAACTGCAACGGACAACCCTCCCACCCCAGCAGGGCTCCACGAAGACAGCTCGACTATATTTTTCATAGCCCGGAAATTCAAGTGACCCATTTTCAGATACCGAAGGTTAAATTCTCTGACCATGCACCACTGGTATGTGATTTTGAGATTCTCAAAACACTCAATTGACAATGATGATTATTTATAGAGAAGGGAACCATGTTATATCATATTGTAATAATGGTAATTTTCGCAGTATTGGCATATACTGTTGTTGTACTGTTTAGAAAATTTGCCATAATTCAGAAACGAAGGAAAGAGCGGCAATTAAAGGAATCGGAGTTTATTAACAAACTTGTTTCTGAAGGGGACCTGAAATCCGGCCAATTATCTGGAATTTATGATTTTGTCGAAGATAGAACCAACAATAAAGATGTTTTTAAATTAAAAACACCAGACAATGAACTTGGTAGAGATGAAATCTGTGCTTTAATATTTAAAGAAATCAACCGCATGTCCGATGCGGAAATACGACAATATTATCAAGAAGTTCAAGAAAAACAACACGGCAAATCCAGAAAACATGACAGAAAAGATTTTTTTATGATTGTAGATTATAGTGTGAACGATAAATACTATCGGGACTTTATTCAGGACATCAGCGAGAGCGGTGTATTTATTAAAACTTCTCAACCGTTTTCAGTAGGTCAAAAGATTCAAATGACTTTTATGTCTCCGGATTACCAGAAACCCTTTAAAATCAAAGGCGAAATTGTTCGAGTCCACACGGATGGCGCTGGTTTGAAGTTCATAATAGAAAGTCAGGTGCAAGAAGCAGCTTTAAAAAACTTCATGAGTAACATTCAAATAGATACCATCGGAACTCAATCGAGGTGATACAAATTGAAACCGTCAGGTGTATTTATCACGTCATCTGCCGGCAATGAGTTTCACGAGTGAAAAAGAGCAAAACAAACGAGAGCACGGCCCAGGCAATCATCAGGGAAAAGCCGGTTTGATAAGCATCCAGAGTGTAAAGTCTGATTCCTCTAATAACTTCTCCGCGCCATTTTAGATCAAGAATCCAGCCCACCGCAGGCTGCAGTAATGTAGGCCCCAT
>PKTV01000345.1 GCA_002868985.1 Desulfobacteraceae bacterium
ATATCAAAAGTCAACAGTGAATTGCTGGCTATTTTGGGAACCGGGATTGCCCGGCTTAAATGGGCTGATCCGGATCCTGTGCCCAGCCAAAAGATTCTTCAGCAGGCCCTGGTGGTGGGCGGCGGAATTGCCGGAATGTCCTCGGCCCTTGCCATCGCAGATCACGGCTTTCAGGTAGATCTGATCGAGCAAGAAGAGATGTTGGGTGGCAACCTTAACTGGTTACAACGAACCTTGGAAGGCAACACAACAAAGACTGTCTTGGACGAAACGCTGTTGAAGGTGGAAAAACACCCGCTCATTCGGGTGCACACCAATAGCCAGGTGCGTGCTTCCCATGGTCAGGTAGGGCGTTTTTATACCACTATTGAGGCCAAAGAAAAGGGCGCTTTCACCCTGGAACATGGCGTGACGATCCTTGGTACCGGAGGAGTGGAAGCTGACACGACATCCTATAACTACGGCACAAGCGAGGCAATTGTCACCCAAAAGGGACTGGAGAGAAGAATAAATGACAATACACTGGACCCCAGTCGACTCGGGTCGATTGTCATGATTCAATGTGTCGATTCCAGGCAGGAACCAAGGAATTATTGCAGCCGCATATGCTGCACCACGGCCTTAAAACACGCACTGCATTTCAAGGAGAAAAATCCGGAAATTAATATCTAAATTCTTTATCGGGACATGATGACCTACGGTTTTACCGAGTCCTATTACACTCAAGCCCGAAAGGCAGGTGTCATCTTTATCCAGTACGATCTGGCTGAAAAACCGAGGGTGACTCCCACGGACGGATCTGTTGAAGTGATCGTCTTTGAACCGATTCTCAGACAAAAGGTCCGGATTTATGCCGACCTTGTTGTCCTTGCCACCGGCATTGTACCCAGACTACCCAAAGATCTGGCGGAATCATTTGGAGCGACACTGGATCGGGACGGCTTTTTTGAAGAGGCGGAATCGAAATGGAGACCCGTCGATTCACTTAAAGAAGGAATTTTTGCCTGCGGCCTTGCGCATTCTCCTCGCAACATTACGGAATCGATAGCAACCGCCGAAGCTGCGGCCCAGAGAGCCTTAAGGATTCTATCGCATGAACGGATGCCTGCCGGAAAAGTGTTGGCAGAGGTCCGTCACAGCCTTTGCAGTCTATGTGAGCGGTGTATCGAGGCTTGTCCGTATGGTGCTCGCATGGTCGATCCGGAACTGGAAAAAGTTCTGGTCAATGCCGCCATGTGCCAGGGATGCGGATCATGCGCCACGGTTTGTCCGAACAGCGCGTCGACCCTTGCCGGATTTTTAGACCAGCAAATGTTCGACGTCATCGATTCGGCGTTTGAAGGAACAGCATAGGATTGATGATTGTTGATTTAAGGAATCGTTTTAAACCGACGCAGCTCAGGCTGCTATGTCAAAGTCGATTTTCTTTGTAATTGGCAAAATACATTCAATCGACAATCAACAATCGAAAATCATCAATAATAAAGGGGGAGCCATGAACCATGCCCAGATAATAGAAATCAAGCCGGAATCTGAAATTGCACCTGAACCGGTCATTGATTCCCTGGCCGAAATTCGGAATATGGTAAGTGCCTGCATCCAATGCGGTACCTGCACCGGTTCTTGCCCCAACGCCTTTGCCATGGATCTTACGCCGCGTCAGCTGTGGTACAATGTACTTATGGGGGAAAAGGAGACAATTTTTCACAGCAAGACCTTTTCCCTATGCTCCGTCTGCTATTACTGTACACTGCGATGTCCCCGGGGACTTCCGCTGACCGAGACGATGAGCGCTCTCAAGCAGATCGCTGCAAAAGAGAACCTGGCTCCCTATAAGAAAAGTATCCGATTTTACAAAAGCTTTATGGAGAGTGTACGCCGCCATGGTCGGGTTAGAGAGATGGAGTTCATGACGCTCTATTTTCTTTCCATGAAAAACCCTCTCATGCCGCTTCAGTTTGCCCCCTTGGGCATGAAGTTGATGAGCAAAGG
Source organism: Desulfobacteraceae bacterium (assembly GCA_002868985.1). GTDB lineage: Bacteria > Desulfobacterota > Desulfobacteria > Desulfobacterales > UBA11574 > UBA11574. The sequence goes on from PKTV01000345.1 coordinate 1,993, forward strand.
AAAAGTCTCTTTTGAGATCCCTTCAAAAGGAAGCAATGCGTTAGAGTCGATCTTTCTTAAAGTGGAAGAGTTAGAGCAGAGATAAGAAGAATACCTTTTACCAAACCAAGTACATGTATTCGTAAATTCGGTTATGTATTTATAACTTGGATTTCATTCTATGTATGAAAAAGTTTAAAGTGCCTAAAGTGAACTAAAGTGCCTATTTATCCCGTATTCATCGGGGAAGTTAAGGTATTCCATCAATTTTAATTATAATTGATCGCGCTGAAAGCGCGTTCCTCAACTTTAGCTCACTTTAGGCACTTCAAACTTCAAACTTTTGGACTTCAGCTTATACGGGCTAATGTCCAGATAAAAATACGTCATCGTATTTATGGATTATAGCGTTAAGCGATGAAGCCGCGTTTTATAAAATCGTAATACGATTTTATTTTGGAGGGTAAATATGAGGTATCTATATTATCCGGGTTGTTCTCTGGAGGGGACGGCCCTTGAATACAACGCCTCCACCCTGGCATTTATGCAGGAACTGGAAGTGGATCTGTTAGAGCTTAAGGACTGGACCTGTTGCGGTGCCAGCGCTGCGGAGGCTACCAGCTATCTCCTGTCTTTGGTTTTGCCGGCGTATAATCTGGCCATGGCCGAGGAGATGGACGGGACCAAAGAGATTCTTGTTCCGTGCAGCGCGTGCTACCTGAACTTGAAAAAAGTTGAGAAAAAGAGCCGAAAGGACCCGGAGCTTTTTGATAAAATTAACACCATATTAAAAGAAAAAAATCGGCACTATCACGGTCAGGTGCGGGTCCGGCATCTCCTTGATGTCGTTGCCCGTGATATCGGTCCTGCAAAAATCGTTTCCCGGGTGAAAAACCCCTTTATCGATATGAACATTGCACCCTACTATGGATGCCAGTGTCTTAGGCCATACCCTATTTTCGATGATCCTGAGGAGCCACGCTCCATGGAACCGGTTATAGAAGCTGTAGGGGCAAAGATTCATCCATGGAACATGGGGGGCAGATGTTGCGGCGCATCCCACATGACCACCAAGCCTGAGGTGGCTTTGGAGCTTGTCGCTGGGATATTAAAGGCGGCTCGAGGCGCTGACGCTATCGTCACGGTATGTCCGATGTGCCAGATGAACCTGGAGGCGTATCAGAAGAAAATTTCGGAAAAGTCCAAAGAAGATATGCGCATGACCATACTTTATCTTCCGCAGTTTCTTGGGCTTGCTATGGGCTTATCGGAACAGGACTTGCGATTGGATCTGAATCTTTCCATTACCAAGGAATTCAGAGATAAGCTATAACCTGAATCTTGCATGAAAATTGATGAATGAAAGACTACCCAGTATTGTAGTTACCGGAGCATCGGGTTTTATCGGAAGACATTTTGTCATCGCTGTATCCGAAAAACTTCGGTTGTTCTGTATTGCACGTCGCAGCCAAAAGGAAGTCGGCATACCGTATCATGACAATATACATTGGCTCCAGGTTGATATAACAAATCGGAAAGATCTGATAGATGTCTTTAATTATATCAAAGATCAAGGCGGTGCTGATTATGTTTTGCATCTGGCCGGGTACTACGACTTCACCCTAAAAGAAAACCCTGCCTATGAGCAGATCAATATAACCGGCACACGATATATTCTTGAGATGTCAAAGCTCTTGGGAATAAAGCGTTTCATTTTTTCCAGCTCGGTGGCAGCATGCAAATTCCCTCCCCACGGTAAAGCATTGACCGAAGAAAGTCCCGTTGATGCTGATTTTCCTTACGCACGAAGCAAAAGAAGCGCTGAAAAAATGATTAGGGAATATTCGGAAGTCTTTCCATGCTCAATTGTTCGACTGGCAGCCGTATACAGCGACTGGTGTGAATATCCCATGTTGTATATGTTGTTAAAATACTGGCTGTCCGGAAACAAGGTCATGTCGAGAATTGTAACGGGATACGGCGAATCGGCTGTTCCTTATATTCACATTAAGGATCTTATTAAGTTATTTCTGAGAATTATTGAAATCAGCGATATCCTGCCGCGCCTGGCCATTTACAATGCCAGCCCTCAAGGGAGTGTTTCGCATAATGAGCTTTTTGAAGCCGTTACACGATACTATTACGGACATGGTTTTAAACCGTTTCGAGTATCGAAGCTTCCGGCTTATTTGGGTTTGGCTATAATATCATTTTCAGGGTGGCTCAACAGCAAAAAAACATTAGAACAGCCATGGATGGCGGATTGTATTGACAAAAAGCTTAGCGTGAATGCTTCCGCCACATACGATGCGCTGGGATGGAAACCGACGCCACGTTATCATATATTGCGACGGTTATTGATTTTAACGGAAAAAGTGACCAGCCATCCAAACGAGTGGGCATTCCGCAATGAAATTTTACTCCAACGTATTATCTATAGAAAAAGTACGACAATTTACGATATTCTAACAGAATTGCGCGAATCGCTGGTCGAAAAAATCGTAGAAGAAATAATGACGCCGGAATATGGACAACGTTTTCCGAATTACCGGAAGATGGATCCTGAAACGCTTAAATGGTATATTACATTAAACTATCAAATGGTTACCGCCACAGTGAGAAGCAGAGACAGATCTATAATACCGGCCTATGCTCGAGAAATTGCTTATAAACGTCATTTCGATGGCTTTGGGGCAAAAGAGGTCAGGGATTTATGGATGCTGATTGGAAACACCATGAAGGAATCTCTCCTTACAAGGCCGGAACTAAAGGATTCGAAACAAAGGGTGGATGACTACATCATTTTGACGTCACAGCTGGCTGCAGATGAATTTGAAGACACATATGAAATTCTTGAAGATCAATCTCCGGAACCGTACGCTTCGATGAAAGAAGTTGAACGGGTAACAAGCATTGAAAATCTTAAGAAGATTGTACGACAACTTGAAGGCAGTTGTTCGCATTCATTGACAAACTGTGCAAGCGCAGATGTGTCTTTCAAAGATTACGGGGTAATGATAAAATTAAGAAATCAAGTTTCATACCCAAGCACTTTTGATCAGGCCATGATAAAAGCTATGGGTAATAAGGACGCTCTAAACAAAAAGGAAAAGGTCGAAAACTGGGCGAAGCACGTTAAACCAAGATACAAGATTACATCAACGCCGTGTATCCACTTTTTATCCGGCCGTATCGCATCGCCGGAGGAATGTTCGGGTGATTACATGTGTCATCACTGTGCCGTCCATAAGTTGCTGAACGAAGAAAGCCGATTGGAGATCACTGATAAACCGGAATACAAAAACGTATCAGGGTATAAAATGATTGAA
>PKTV01000541.1 GCA_002868985.1 Desulfobacteraceae bacterium
AGAATACAATGACACCTGCCGCGTATGTCACCTTGCAAGTCTGGCATCGTGTGCAACCTGCCATCCGCTGGTCGGTTCAAATAAAGTTTTAAAAAATGGCAGGGACATTACACTTGAAACCGCTTTTCATAAACGCGGACATCAAAGCAGCTGTACCGGGTGCCATGAATCCAAACAGCAGGATAAGAACTGTACCGGGTGCCACGCATTTATGTCAAAAACCCGTCAGCAGGAATCCACCGCGTGTCTGAGGTGTCACATGGTTCCCTTACCGGAAAGAACCGGTGAATTATCGACATCAAGAGCAGCCAAAATGGCTCGTCTGATGCCTCAGCTATGGAAGGAGACATTCGGGCCGATCTATAAGGTAGTTGTCCCGAAAACGGTTGTTATCAATGACCTGGTGGATCAATATGAGGCGGTCGAATACCCGCATCGAAAAGTATATGATACCATGGTAAAAAAATTGGACCGCAGCAAATTGGCCCAATATTTTCATTATGAAGATACGATGTTATGCCTTGGATGCCACCATAACACACCTGCGGCCGGTAAGCCGCCCAGGTGTGGCAACTGCCATGACAAACCGTTTAATGAAAATAATCTTTTCCGTCCCGGGATAATGGGTTCTTTTCATCAGCAGTGCATCGGATGCCACCAGAAAATGGGTATTGAAAAATATACAGGCTGCACATCTTGCCATAAAGAAAGAAAAAAACAATCGTAGTATTGAACCTTACTTCAGATGAACCCGACATTTACGAGATCACCTGAGCGAACACAAACAGATAAATTGCGGTAGATATTTTTGAGGTACTACACATGTCCATATCCAGAAGAAAGTTTTTAGGGTGGGTCGGTGCAGCAGGATTGAGCACCACAATTGGCAAATCAGCCACTGCTGCAACCAACAAGCACTTTACCGGTTATCCTAAAAGTTTTGCAATACTTCATGACACAACGCTGTGCGTGGGATGCCGCAGCTGTGAAGCAGCTTGTAATAAAGTGAATGAGTTGCCTCAGCCGGACAAACCGTTTACGGATCTTTCCGTCCTGGAAACCAAGCGCAGAACCACCACAAAAGCGTTTACGGTTGTGAACAAATATGACAATTCAAAAGGTTCCCAAAGCCCCGTATTTTACAAAAAACAGTGCAACCACTGCCTGGAGCCGGCGTGTGCGTCCGCATGTTTTGTAAGGGCGTTTACAAAGACAAAGACAGGTGCTGTGACATATGACTCTACCGTGTGCGTGGGATGCCGGTATTGTATGATCGCCTGCCCCTTCGAAATACCCACCTATGAATACGACCAGGCCCTGACACCCCGGATTCGAAAATGCACCATGTGTTATCCAAGGGTGATTGAAGGTCTGCTGCCCGGATGCGTCGAGGCCTGCCCCATGGAAGCCCTTAGCTTCGGGAAACGAGAAGATATGATTAAAATCGCACGTGAACGGTTTCGAAAATATCCGGATCGTTATGTGGATCATATATACGGCGAACATGAAATGGGCGGAACCAATTGGCTGTATGTTTCCGGAACCCCGTTTAAAGAACTGGGGATGCGTGAAGATCTGGGGATTACCCCTGCGCCCCAACTGACCGCAGGCGCGCTTAGCTCGGTGCCGATGATCGTTGGATTATGGCCCGTTCTTCTCGCCGGTATCTACGCAGTCTCAAAACGCAAAGAAAAAATCGCACAAACAGAGCAAGAACAAGCTTTGACTTCAGCATTGGATAAAAAAAGACCTGCTGAATCTGAAACCGAGGAGGAATCCTGATGGCCCAAGTAACTACTGCAGAGCGCAAATCAATTTTCAGCCTCTTTAATCTCATCGCCTTCATTGTCTTGGGCGTGGGTGTTTATCTCACCTATCTACGTTTTTCAGGGGGATTGGCTTCTGTCACCAATCTATCCGATTACAATCCCTGGGGAATTTGGATAAGCTTTGACCTGCTTTGCGGTGTTGCTCTGGCAGCCGGGGGGTATGTCACATCTTCAGCCGTCTACCTTTTTGGAATGAAAAAATATCATTCTGCGGTTCGGCCTGCCATTCTCACCGGATTTTTAGGATACGCGCTGGTGTTTCTTGCCATCAATTATGATGTGGGCCGGCCATGGCGTCTCCCCTACCCCTTGGTCGTCCAACAAGGAACCACATCCGTTCTCTTTGAAGTGGGTCTCTGCGTGGCCACATACCTCACGGTCCTTTTTATCGAGTTCTCCCCTGCGGCAATGGAATGGCTGGGATTAAAAAAAGCCCGAAGTCTTGTGGTTAAGCTGACCATCCTTCTGACCATATTCGGTGTTGTACTCTCCACCATGCATCAGTCTTCTCTGGGCGCCCTATTTTTGATCGCACCGTCAAAACTGCATCCATTGTGGTATTCACCCTATATACCCATTTACTTTTTTGTCACCAGCATCATCGCAGGGCTTTCCATGGTCATTTTTGAAAGCACCCTTTCCCACCGCTTTTTTGCTTACAAAATGGATGAAACTCACCTCCAAGAAGCAAACGGTGTAACTTTAGGATTTGGCAAAGCCGCATCATATGTTCTAGCGGGATATTTCGCCATTAAGGTTTTGGGTATATCCACTGAAAATCACTGGCATTATCTTACAACCGGATATGGAATCTGGTATCTCGTAGAGCTTTTGGGTTTTGTAGCGCTGCCAAGCCTTCTTTATGCTTTCGGTGTTCGGACAAAAAGCCTGGGTCTGATAAAATTCACATCCGTTTTGGCTGTACTGGGGGTTATCCTTAACAGATTTAATGTCTGCCTTGTTGCTTTTAACTGGCATCTCCCCTCCAGTGAACGATATTTTCCACACTGGATGGAAATCGGAATTTCGGTTTTTATCGTTATGATCGGTTTGGTTCTTTACCGGTTTATCGTCACCAGAATGCCCATTTTATATGAACATCCGGATTACAAGGATGCGCATTAAGAAAGGCTTTGATTATGGATCACGTTTTTTATACGCTCCAAGATTTTATGACATACACGGAATCTGTCACCTATTTGCTGGTAATCGCGACGCTGTTTGGAATGACGCTTTTCTGGCTATTTCTGACCGGTGGTAAAAATAAAGATTAATTTCTTTGCGCATTTATGAGCCTGTTGATTAATGAGGATTTTCGTTCAAGATCAAGTCGAAGATCCCGGACTTTGAGTGGGGGCAAGCGCTAGAGATTGTGTAAAAAGACCATTAATCAACAGACTCATTTATCACGTATCAACTTTTCACCGACCCGCGTATGGATCGGCCTTTGCCATTTTTCCCAGGCGATCTTTCGAATAATGCCTTAAATTTGAAACTTTTTAAAAATGTTCATTTTTGCTCAAATTCAAAGAAGGCGAAAATTTTAACCACAAGAATACGTTGAGTATATTGAGGATTAAAATTTGAGAATGACGCAGAACTTGGGCAAAAAGAAGGTTTTCGTAAAGGTCTCAAAAGGTTGACAACCGACCAATCTCCTCGTATCAATACCAATGAATACAAAAACTGATGAACTCGTAAAAAGTCAATATTCTTTGTAAGAGGAGTTTTTTTTATGCGAATTCTAACCCGGCCGGACTTTGACGGCGTTGTCTGCGCAGCGCTGCTTTATGAAGCCGAAGACATAACAGAACCGGTGAAATGGGTTGAACCCAACGACATGCAAAGGGGACTGGTGGATGTTCAACAAGGGGATATCATCGCAAACTTGCCGTATGATGACCGTTGCACGTTATGGTTTGACCATCACCATACCAACAAAATCGACACCCCGTTTGAAGGTGCGTTCAAGATCGCCCCTTCAGCAGCCGGCGTTATTTTTAATCATTATAAAGGCAGATTTAGACACGATTACACCGAATTAATTAAAAAAGCCGATAAAATCGATTCTGCAGACCTATCTTTGGATGAAGTCCTACATCCTGAAAAGTACGGTGTTGTATTGCTCTCCATGACGGTTTTAGGGCGTGATGAATATGACGAACGCTATTGGAACAGGCTTGTTCATCTGCTCAGAAAATCTAAAATCGATGAGGTCCTCAAAGATCCCGAAGTCAAAGCGCGATGTGATGCAGTTGTTGAAAAGAATAAAATCTATAAAGAAATTTTAAAAAAACATACCATACTCAACGGACACGTATCGATTACGGATTTCCGTACATTCGACAAAGTGCCCACCGGCAATCGTTTTTTAGTCTACTCAATGTTTCCCAAAGCGGTGGTGAGTGTTAAAATTCGCTACGATGACGAAGATAAAAAAAGGGTTGCCGTCAGCGTGGGGCACAGTATTTTTAATCGAAATTGCATAGTGAATGTCGGTGTGATGCTTTCGGCGTTTGAAGGGGGCGGGCATCGCGCCGCAGCTTCATGCAGATTCGCTGCCGACAAAGCGGATGATTATATCCCAAAAATTATCCATATCTTATTGAAAAATGAAGATAATGAAGATTGACCGGTGAACATTCAATTCCCCGCCAGTTTTTTAAGAAGAGAGAGCGTTTTCCACGAAAAGGGTTCTTGCTGACAGGGGAGTATGGCATTGTTCGTAAACACCGGGTCTGACTCCAGATCATAGCGTGATGAAGCAACTGCCTTAGGCCACAGCACTGTGTGTGGAATCGGCGTGTAATGGGCCAGGACAGGTGTTATGTTGTTTTGCCGGACGATATTAATTGAATTCTCGATGGACGCCATGTTTTGTCCGGGCAGACCCGTCAGCAAATATGCGCCGATCGTGTTCTTATCAAAACCCGCCGCTTTCAGACAGGTAACCGCCCGTTTAAATTCTTCGGCCGTTACCTTTGCATCCAATTCTGCTCTTGTGTCAAACACTGCAGTTTCAAGCCCTAAACGCAGTGTTTTGAAACCAGCCCGAAACATCAATTGGGCGGTTTGCCCTGAAATCCCCCGAATATGAACCGCATTGGGTGTGTGAAAGCGAATGTTGAGACCTGAATTGATGATCCCTTCGAATATTGGGATGGCATGCTTTTCTGCATCCACAAGGAGCGCATCGTCATAAAATATAAAATCTTCCACACCGAATCGCTCATGCCAGTATTTGATTTCTTCTACTGCAGATTCCGGGCTTCGCACCATTCTTTTTGGATTTAAAAAATGGGACGCACAGTATTTACAGGTAAAGGGGCACCCTTTCGACGTCAGAAGCGGTACGTAGGGTATCTTTCTCTGAAGATCAAAGGCAGGATAAGGATACGTGTCAAGATCCGAAAGATTACATTTCATAGAAACCGAATATCCGGTATGCTCGCCGACCCT
>PKTV01000021.1 GCA_002868985.1 Desulfobacteraceae bacterium
ATAAATTCCTACTACTATTTCTTGGCCTAATTGCCCTAAGTTTTATTGTGCTTGGTTGGAAATAAGGTTGGAAATTTAATTTAGATCCAAAGAGGAAAGGTAAAATCCCTTTCCTGATTTCCTTTAATTATTGGTGGTACGCCCGGCTGGGTTCGAACCAGCGGCTTTCAGCTCCGGAGGCTGACGCTCTATCCACTGAGCTACGGGCGCAAATTTTGCTGAGGCCTTAAATATACCGACAAATAGTCCATCGGTGACGGTATGTCAAGCGTTGGGAGAGGATGATTTGCTTTTGTTGTACCACCATTAATTTTTACGTAAAAGGTCAGCGCGTTTTTCAAACAATTCTTTGGCTTCGCCGACCACGTAAAGAGATCCTGCAATACAGATGACATCTTTTGGTGAAGCGTTTTCAATGGCATATATGATGGCTTTGTCGACATCCGGAATGACATGAATGTCTGAAATCATCTTTTGGGCAATAGGGTAAAGTTTTTCCGGTGCTAGAGCCCGATCTATTTTGGGGCGGGTTAATATGACTTTCCGGCAAAGGGGGAGAAGGTCTTTTAGTATGGCTTTATACGGCTTATCATCCAATATGCCGATGAGCAGCGTTATATTGCGATCAGAGAGATTCTCTGAAAGATATCTTGCCAGATGACGGGCGGCAATGAAATTGTGGGCACCGTCAAGCAATATCAGAGGCGATGACGAGACCATTTCCAGCCTCCCCGGCCATCTGTTTTGTTCCAATCCATCCTTGATGTTTTTTAAGGTAAGATTGAGCTTTTTTTTGATTAGCAGTTCACATGCGGCATGAACCAGTGCGTCATTGTTAATCTGATGTTTGCCGATTAATCCGGTTTGGATGTGTCGCCACACATGATCGATCCCAAAATAATTAAATGTTGTGTTTCTGTTACGACGAATTCGAAAAGCATCTTTAAAACGATAGAAAGGCGCTGACTGTGATTTGGCTATGGATGTTAACGCTGAAATGGCATTTTGTTGAGTGACGCCGGTGACAACAGGAGTTTCTTTCTTGATAATGCCTCCTTTTTCACGGGTGATCTCAGAGATGGTGTTGCCCAGATATAGTTTATGTTCAAGGGATATATTGGTGATGATGGACAGAGCGGGTGTTATAATGTTGGTTGCGTCGAGCCGTCCCCCCATGCCGGTTTCAATGACCGCCCATTCAACATTGTGTCGGCCGAATTCATAAAATGCCATTGCAGTTGTAAACTCAAAAAAAGTGGGTTCTCGAGAGCCGTGGTGTGCTCTTTTTACAGCCTTATAGGCGGCAACTACGTTTTCGTCAGAAACAGGGTGATTGTTTATACAAATTCTTTCATTGAATCTGACCAGATGAGGGGAGGTATAAAGACCGACCTTATATCCTGCTTTGTGAAGAATTGTGGACAGAGCGGAAGCGATGGATCCTTTTCCGTTGGTTCCGGCCACATGAATCGTGTTGAAATTATTCTGGGGATTTCCCACGCCTTTGAGAATATTTCCTATGATGTCCAGGCCCAGAATAATGCCATATCTTCTAAGGCTGTATAGGTTTTTTAGGCAGCTGTTGTAAGACTCTTTTGTTGACATTTTCACAGAAAAAACCCGACAAAATGAATACATTTGCCGGGTTTTAAAATCTTTTTTAAGGGTTTACCGTTATCTTCTTCGGTATCTATTTCTGGAAGCCGCTATTCTTTGTCTTCTCAAGGCTTCACGCTGTTTGCGACGTCGATATTCACTCGGCTTTTCATAGGCTTTTTTCATCTTTAATCGTTTAAAAAGGCCGTCATTCTGCACCTTTTTTTTCAGAATGCGCATTGCCTTTTCAAGGTCATTATCAAAAACCTTGACCTCAATATCCTTCAAATTTTTCGCCCCCCTTTTTTTCCATCAACAGTTCATTAAAATTTCCGATGGTTATTTTGATATTTGATAAATCTAGTTTAATATCTAAAAACAAATTTATTGGCAAGCAAAAATATTTTATCATGCATCTTTTTTTTAAAAAAGTGCTCTTGGCAAAAGAAAACAGTATTTTTACTTGTGAGGATTACCTTATGGTAAGTTAAAAAAAATGTGTCCGTGCTAAAAATTAGCTCACGGACACATTAGGATACTTGCGTTCAATGGTCGTTCGTCTATTTTGTCCTGAAAAACCAGGTCCTTCCCCGCATGGCGGGATCTTCGATGGGCCAAGTCAGAGTTTTTTGGCTCTGCCTGAAGAATCACAGCAAGAGTTTGAAGTGAACTAAAGTTTAAAGTGAGCTAAAGTTAAGGAATTCTGTCAATTTTATAAAAACATTGGAGCGAAGCGACACCATAACTTCCCCGATGAATTCGGGATAAATAGGCACTTTAGATCACTTTAGACACTTTTAACTTTTACATTTTTGCGGTTACAGCTTGGAGACAAGTTCATCAGTAACGTCCTTTACGCTGGGTTTACCGTCCAGGGTAATATATTTTATTGACCCTTGTTGGGCGGCGATGTCTTTGAAATAATAGGCTGACGCAAGGGTTCCATCCTCAGTATTATAGTAGATGGCGTGACGCTTGCTAATGGCCTCTTCATCTTGGTCATCATCCCTGGTCTTTAAATCACCGCCACAAACACGACACTTATCTCCGTCGGGCTTGATAACGTCAATATAGATGTTGTTGGGATGGTTGTTGTCGTTTACACAGAGCCGACGTCCCATGATCCTGTTTTTTGCAATTTCCTTATCCAGAAGTATTTCAACGACAATATCAAGCGACATATCGGCTGCTTTAAGTGCTTCATCGAGTTTTATCGCCTGATTCTTATTCCTAGGGAATCCGTCAAGAAGCCATCCAACTTTACAATCATCCTGTTTCAGACGGTCGAGGATCATCGGAATCGTAATTTCATCCGGAACCAGATCGCCGCGATCGATATATTCCTTGGCTTTTGCACCCAATTCGGTCCCTTTACCGATGTTATCACGGAAAATCGCGCCGGATTCAATGTGGGGTGTATTGTATTTATCTTTTAAAATCGCTCCCTGAGTTCCTTTACCACTGCCGTTCGGTCCAAAAAACAAAATGTTCATGCTGCAGTTCTCCTTTCATAATAAGTTATAAGACCAATAATCTATACATGTTTCATCAATATCGTTATTCTCGGCTTTACTATATAAATAGAGAAATATTGTCAAGGGTTGGTACATAAAATTTAGAGGTCTATCCTTCATTCCTAAGGACATCTCTTATCAGTTCGAGCGCCTCGGACCGATTTTTAATGGTCTTTGTTAATTTTGCGTCATCCACGAGATCAAGAATTTTTTTAAATAAAGGTGAAGGCGTAAGTCCGAAAACATGAATTAGATCGCGTCCGGTTATCAATGGCGGTTCATCGTTTAAGGGTTGATAATTATAAAAATATTCGAAAATCATCTTTTTGAGAAAGGACTTAAAGGCTTTGTTTTTTTGAGTTATTTTATCTTGTTTTGCCTTTGTATCCGCGATGGCTGCCAGAAGTAGGGCAGGGGTATATTCGCCACATTTTTTATAAAATCGTGTGATACCCTTTTGGGTTAATGTTTTTTTTTCATAAGCTGTAAAAAGAGACAGCGGTTTCATGTGGTTTCGGATAATACCATCAATAAACTGCCTTTCATGATTAGAAAACCTGAGTCTTTGACTGATTTTTTGAGCCATATCGGCACTTTTTCGAGCATGACCATAAAAATGGCATTTACCGTTGCTGTCCAGAGTTTTCATCACGGGTTTTCCAATGTCGTGTAAAAGGATCGCACATTTAATCAGCGCCGGTCTGTTTTTATCGATGTATTGATGGATTTTGGTAGAAGTATCAGGCAGAATTTTTCCCGGATCATTAAGTATGGTTTCAAGATGGTCGTATGCTCGCATTGTATGTTCAAAACCATCAAAATGGTGATAATGGTTCTGAAAGCACCCCTTTAGGCGTTCGAGATCGGGGAAAATGGCGGTTAAAAGTCCGCTAATTGCCATTTGGGAAAGATAAAGATAAGATATTGATGTGCCGAGCATTGTGAAAAGTTCCACCCGAATTCGTTCACCTGGGATGTTTTTTAATAATTTTGTATTAGATTTTATTGCCTTTGCTGTTTTGGTTTCGATTTTGAAATTTAGGCAAGCGCCAATTCTGTAAGCCCGTATCAACCGAGCCGGATCTTTTTTGAAAATTTCCCTTGAAACCATCCGAACTTTTTTATTGGCAAGATCCTGAAGGCCGCCAAGACAGTCGATAATTTCTTCTGAATATAGGTCGTAAGCAATGGCGTTGATGGTAAAGTCCCTTTCATTGAGGTCGTCTTCTATGGAAGTGCCATTCAAAGAAGTGATGTCGAAGATCATGTCGCCCGATATCACCCTGATAATCATTCGGCCGGGCTTCCCGAGCCTGACAAGATGACCGTCTGATTTGGCAATCAATTTTTTTGCATATTGTTCTGGATTTCCGGTGACAGCAATGTCATAGTCGGTGGGGATTCGACCGAGAAGCAGATCTCTGACTGAACCGCCAATAACGTAAGCACCTTTAAGTCGGGGTAAGATATTTTTATTGAATGGAATCATTTATTTTGCTTTTCTTTTCTTGTTTTTCTTTATCTCATGTTTATTATCACTAATTATTAGTTGTGTCTATCCGGATACATTATGAACAAAACAAAAATAAAGATTTTAAAAATTGCCGTTACAGGCGGGGCGGGTTCCGGTAAAACATCTGTTTGTAACCGATTGAAAAAACTTGGCGTTAAAGTGATAAGTGCTGATGAAATGGCGAGGGACGCTGTTGCTCCGGGATCGAAAGCATTAGCAAAGATCATCCGTTTTTTTGGTGAAAAAGTCGTGTTGTCTGATGGTACGTTAAATCGTAAAATACTGCGGCGAATGATCACTGATGATGATGACGCCCGGCTTAATTTGGAACGATTTCTGCATCATGAAATAACTGAACTTATTCAAAAAAATGTAGTTTGTGCGGAAAAAGAGGGTTGTCAAATTGTGGTCATCGAAGTTCCACTTCTTTTTGAACTGGACATGAAAGAGAGGTTCGACCGGGTTGTCGTTGTAAGTGCTGACAAGGAATTAAGGGTTAAGCGGCTGATGGAACGTGATCAAACATCTCGTGATGCAGCTGAGAACCTTATAAATGTTCAGATGCCGGATGAAGAGAAGGTTGACCGCGCTGATTATGTCGTGTGGAATGAAAGTTCAATGGAGAAGCTGGTAGAGTCCGTTGATGTTTTATTCAAAAA
>PKTV01000441.1 GCA_002868985.1 Desulfobacteraceae bacterium
GAACTGGAAAAAATTCTTCCAAACATTCAAGACCTCAAGATGGTTGTCACTGAATTGGAAGACAGGATTCATCAGCTGAGGGTGGAATGCCCTCTGGAATGGAAGCCGATAAGAGATGAAATTGAGGGTGTCAAAGGCAACTTAACCAATACCTATGATGAAGTCATTGATTACATCGGCGGAAGAGCCGCACCTGTAGACGTACCTGGCTAAATTTAAAGAATCGATACGTATCGATGTTTTTAATCATAGAATTGTTCCTAACTGTCCGATGATCTGAATCTACCGGGTTGTCGGACATTTTTTTTAACCGCCGTTCGGCACCCAAGCCTAAGTTGTATATTAATTAGCATGTAAATCATTAAAGGCGGTGATCATTAAACTTTCAATCCGAATCACGGTTGCAGTAGCTATCATAATAATTGGAGCGATGGATGCGATGGCGATACAAGAGGCTAAGTACGAAATGGTAAAAAAAGACAATAAGTTCGAGATTCGCGATTATGCACCACACATCCTCGCCGAAACCGTTGTGGAAGGAGATATTAAAGATGCTGGAAACACGGCATTCAAAAGGCTTTTCCGTTACATCTCCGGCGACAATCGGTCACGCAATAAAATGGTGATGACGGCTCCTGTATCCCAACAACCAGTGGGAGAAAAGATCAAGATGACAGCTCCCGTAGGACAGCAGCGTGTTAAGGAAAGTTGGGCTGTAAGCTTCATGATGCCGGCCTCGTACACTCTGGAAACCCTTCCAGAGCCTGAGAATCCAAAGGTTACATTGCGTCAGGTTCCAGCTCGACGGATGGCCGCAATACGCTACTCCGGTTTCTGGAGCGAGAAGGGTTACCTTCGATACAAGTTGAAACTGGAGTCGTGGATTCACGAAAAAGGCCTTACCATTGTAGGCGATCCCATATGGGCCCGATACAATCCTCCCTTTACCCCGTGGTTCTTGCGGCGAAACGAGATTCTGATTCCGGTAGATACAGGCACTGAGTAAGAAAAAGCCTAACAATTGATGTCGCTTCGAAATACGTCAATTAGTAGTGATTGAAACATGCCTAAAGTAAAGGAGCTTTGTAGTGAAAGGGAAAATCAATTTTAACCCTACATGTGGCATGATTATAAGCTTGTTTCTTCTGATTGCTGTTCCCACTATCGCTGAGGCCGGGAAAATCAGCGAAAGGAATGCCGGCCCGGCTTCGAAGATCGGCTGGTCTGTATTTACGCGTGGCGGATACGTACATCAGATGGACACGGACATCGACAATGGCGGAAGTTTCAGCGTGAATCGTTTCTTTGTTCAAGGCGGCCCATCCTATGTGTCCGACAAGGGAACGAGCATTTCCCTGGCCGTTGGCTACGGCTTCGACGGCTACAATTTTTCAGGTAATACGGGATTCGGGAGCCGGAACCCCTGGGAGGATATTCATTCCCTCCGCTTCAGTATCCCCTTGCGCTGGAAAATCAATGAACAATGGACGGGATTCGTCTCCCCCACGATACGGTTTACGGGAGAAAAAGAGGCTGATTTCGATAATGCCTTAACCGGTGCAGGTTTTGCGGGTTTTTCCTACCGGTACAGCGATAGTCTGACCATCGGCCCGGGAATTGGCGTGCTGACCCAATTGGAAGACAGTACCCGGGTGATTCCGATTTTGATCATCAACTGGAAAATAACCGACACTCTGAGCCTAAACACCGGTCGAGGAATCGGCGCAACACTTGGACCTGGACTGACCTTTGACTGGCGGCCGTCCCGTGTGTGGTCATTTTCCATAGGCGGCCGTTACGAAAGGCTGCGTTTTAGGCTTGATGAGGAGGGGACTGTCCCCAACGGTATTGGTGACGACCTTTCCTTCCCCATCTTCGGCGGCATCGCATACAGCTTTACCCCTATGATCCGCATCGGAGTTCTGGGGGGAGTGGAAGTCGGGGGAGAGCTTCGCTTGGAAGATGAAAACGGCAATACAATCATCAAGGAAAACCATGACCCTGCCGGATTTCTGGGCATTACCTTCAGCGCCAGGTTTTAACACGAGATGTCAGCCGTTACCTTGTGCCAAACCCTCACCTTATTTTTGAGATAGGTCATAGTTCCTGTGGCCCGACCCCAAATGCGTCCAAGGTATCAAAGATCAATCCATACACTCATCTTCTCAATCAATAATTTTTGTAATCTCACAAAATAGAATCCATTTATTTACATCCTTATAAGAACTTCAGTTTATACCGCAACAAACAGAATATACCTACCGATTAAATATCCACATCTATAAAATTATGCATATCTGACTAAAGGTGTATCCTTTTTATTCCTTCCACCGTCTATAGGGTAAAAAAGGAGGAAAAACACATGTACGCTTTAGCTAAAAAAGAAGAGATTCAGTTGTCGAAGGATATCTTTCCCTCAGAAGCATGGGAACTGATTTCAAAAAACAGAAAAGGGGATGATCTGGTCCTCATAGACGTTAGCACTCCCCAGGAATACGAAGATCTGCATCTGGAAGGGGCCATCAATGTGAATCTCTTTTCGAGGTTTTTCAAGACCCGGTTGGATGTAATGGATAAAAGCAGGACTTATGTAATTTACTGCAAGATGGGGGGAAGAAGCAAAATTGCCAAGAAGTTGATGCAGCGCTTAGGATTCCGAAAGGTTTATAACATTGTCGGTGGAACACTCCTGTGGAAAGAAGAGGGATTGCCCTTCGCCTCGGGGACAGAAGGTGTAAACAAATTTTCATTTTGTCCGTTTATCATTTCTATCATGACGTTCAAAAAGATTAAAAAGATTCTGCATAATGTATCATCGCACATAACTCAAAATACTGGCATCGCAAGTTCCTCTGGGCAGGAGTCTTAAATGTCGTTACGATGTCGGACATAACGCTTAAGAGGCGCCGGGAACTATATTGGCAAAGTTGTTAAACTTGAAATCAGTCAATCAAAAGCAAAGGAGATTTATTATGGGTAGATCGGAATTAAATTTTAATCTTGAAGTACAAGGGATGAAAGCTGTTTGTCCTCTTGGAGAAGTTATTGGAGCAAAGATGATTGCTGAAAATAAAATCCCGGTAATTTCTTGTGAGGGAGGTTGCTTTCGTGGTGAAATTGCCAGAATGGCGGCTCATTTGGTTGGAAAACAGGAGCCATTTATGCGTGGATGCCATGGAGAAATGTTTACAGCACCGACATCTGCTATGACAGATTGGGCAAAAAAGGCTGAAAAAGTTGTTGTTATAGATGGGTGTTTTATGAAGTGCCATGGGAGAGTTATGATAAATATCATTGGCAAAGAAAACATGATTCAATTTGATGCACTTAGAATTTATAATAAAGGTAATAAGTACACCGATATCATGCTATATGATGAAGTTTCAGAAGAAGAACGCAAACAACTCGCTCAACAAGTTGCTGATAAAGTACTATCTGAACTGTCAACATAAACTAGTTTAACTGTTCATGAGGTAATTTGTTGGGGAGATGAGGACGCTGTTGTTACATCCGTTGGAATCTCGGCATGAAGGAACATGACTGGGGGTCTGACCACGAGAAGTAACTAAATTTATGTAAGAAGAACTCTAAATATAGCTGCTTTTTGGTCTTAAACGTACAATTTTGGGTGCAAAATAACAGACCTAAGGATTATTTTTAAGAGATTATACTTTGCTTAAAAGCTCCTTTTTGGGGTCAAAAAGAGTCGTTTAAGACAATTTAAGGGCCTATTTATTCTTGATTTGCTTTTATTATAGTTAGAACCTGTCTCAAAAACATTCTAAGTGCCCATGGCGGTGTAGTGAAACGGTTAAAAATGCTCACATACTACGTGTATGCTCCGCTTTTGAACCGCTCCACGCCCCCGATTCTCGGGATTTCGCAAAGCTCAACTTGCTTTTTGTTGAACCCGAATCTTATTTTTGAGATAGGTTATGGTTCCTGTGGCCCGACTCCAAATGCGCACAATTCAGGCTTTGACACCAACAATTTACTTCCATACCTGTTGGGCCGCAGTCAACGTCGACCCCATCGTCAAGGACGGCGGCACGATCGTCCATCGAGAATTCAATAAAAGTACCCGCAGGTAGTCATCGCGCGAAGCCCTTCCTGTTACCGGGCCAATAGAAAACTCGGCATTACGGCGATTGAACTTGCAAAAAGATTCAATCTTTTCCAGCCGATCAACAGCAAATCTGTTCAACGCGCTGAAATGATCGCTATGGATAACGGTTTTGAGCTCATAAGCGACGACAATGTTATAAAGGAACAGGATGTCCCCAAAACTTCCAAAACGGCCGTATGGCCTTTGGGGACCCAGCCCAACCCGGACGGCTCCTTTTCAAAATATACCTTGCCAGGCAACCGCTTTCTTGCTATCCCATCACTGGATGAAAACTTTAGAGAAACGTTTTTATTGGTTATAAAAAACATATGGTTATTTACCACAAAGATTCCAGTTGAAAGCTTACGTTTTGCACCCAAACGTTTCACCTGTTGGGCGAGCTCCAAGCGCCCCGAATTTCTTGTGCCTCAGGGCCCAAAGCGACCCGCTTTCAAGCCAGTTTTAAGAATAAATTCTCCCATTTTTTTGAAGAGGGAAAAGAATTATGGGTCCGGATCATAAAAACAAAAGGGGGGCCAACTCGGAAATGAGCCTTTTTTGACCGGATCACGGCCGCCCCTGATAAATCGAGACCGAGAACCCTATGACCGAAACAAAATATAATCTCCGCTTCAAGGTGATGGTCATTTTCCTCACCCTGGCGCTGGTTCCACTGGTAACCATCGGATGGGTTTCCATCAAAGCAACCGAAGAACTGATTGTTGACATGGTTATCCGTCAGCTTCAAAATGTTGCCGTAGACAAGATTGCTCTTTTGGAGCATTGGCTTGACGAGCGCAAGGCTGATTTAACGGTAATTGCCGAAACATCCCTGCTGAAAACCATGGACCCTGAGGAGATCACACCATATTTGGACCTGATTCGTAAAAAATACGGCGTTTATAGAGCCCTTACCGTCATTTCCGCTTCCGGTGATGTTATTACCTGCAGCCGGGAAGGAACCGGACCGATTAAAAAAACAGACCCTCACATCTATACGGTCAAAGACGCTTTGTTTATGTCCGAGATTTCCCATACCCCCGAAGAAAATGAATCCACCTTTCAGATCGCCGCCCCCATTTTCAGTGATGCCGGCAAGCTTTTGGGTACGATCTACGGCAATGTGGGGACCCAAAAAATCGTTTTCTTTATCCTGAATGTGTCTTTGGGGAA
>PKTV01000016.1 GCA_002868985.1 Desulfobacteraceae bacterium
GTAGACGGAATTACGGGCTATCTAAACGGAACAGACATCCCTATAAAAAGCAACGTCACGTTGGAAGATGACGTAGATATTACTGCGGCCAACACCTGTGAATTCAACAATAGAGGAATGTCCACCACCGGTGCGCCCCAAGTCCGCTTGACAAACCCAACCGGTCTTATTATGCGTGTTAATGTGAATGTTGCCGGCGGCATCTCAATTTTAACCAGCAAAGATGGCGGCGTGACCTGGATTTAAATTATAGAAAGTTTAGCTTTTCTTTTTAATCCGAGCGGTCATCCTTGCGCAACACGTGGAAGCTATGAACCAAATCCTCCAATTTGTATCCAATACCCCTCTTTTTATAACCACAGAACAGTTTGAAAACCTCTATTATACAGCTCTGCTAAAACACTGCGAGTTAGGTATTTACGAATTCCCAATGATGTGATCAACTATAAACTGGACACTATTCCACTTAAAGCCCTTCTTTTGCTAATTACCGCAGCTTTTTCTTGTCAAATCTCAATCTGCGAAATATTATGCGGTGTTATCCCTAACGCTGCAAAAGTTGAGGATACCGTAGATCCGAGGCGTCAAGGGTGAAGCTGTAGTCGTCTACCGCGAACCCTTGACAACAAAGAAGATGTGGTATCATCGACTTTCCCAACGGGTTAATAAGACGGCGAATTTAAAACCCTTTGAGAAATACACTATATGGGAATTTCAGCAAATCGGTTCGGAAACAGCCAAGACCCTTGAATAATAATGTTTTTATCAATACTCGGCGTGTTATTTATGCAACGATAGGGTTATGTTTGTGGCGCAATAGCACCGGTCTTAAATAAAATTCTAATGGCTCACAAAGGAAAACCAATGAAAGCTTGTTCACATAAATATGTTCATGGATATTCAGAAAGAGAAAATGAAAGGCTTGTTGATCAGGCGACCACCCTGACGGAATTGCTGCACAAAGACACAAGGTATCCACCCGGGGCTATTGTATTAGAGGTCGGGTGCGGCGTTGGCGCTCAGACGATCACTTTGGTAACTCATAGTCCTGAAACATGCTTTACATGTATGGATATAACAGAAACGTCTCTTAATACTGCAAAAGCTCGAATAAAATCATCAGGATATGAGAATGCAGCTTTTCTTAATGCCGACATCTTCGATTTGCCTTTTTTAGACAGCAGTTTTGATCACATATTTGTCTGTTTTGTGCTGGAGCACCTAAAAAACCCGATAGAGGCATTATTTCATCTAAAAGCAAAATTGAAAGATAATGGAACAATAACGATAATTGAAGGAGATCACGGTTCTACTTTTTTTCATCCGTACAGTAAGGAAGCATGGCAGACGATACAGTGTCTGATTGATCTACAGGCCAAAGGAGGCGCTAATTCTCTTATCGGTCGCCAACTTTTTCCTCTAATGACCCAGGCAGGGTTTAAAAATATCACGGTTTCTCCACGGATGGTATACGTTGACTCGAACTTCCCGGATTATGTCGAAGGTTTTACAAAAAATACCTTCATTGCTATGGTAGAAGGTGTCCGAGATCCGTCTTTGGGTTCCGGCATGATTGACGAAGCCACATGGGAAAAAGGAATTGATGACCTTTATCGAACGACAGAATCAGACGGGACTTTTTGTTATACATTCTTTAAAGGCATCGCCTATAAATAGATAGACCTTTGAAAAATAAATATTTTTATTCGAGTTCAAGGAAGACGAAAATTTTAACTATATGAATATATTGAGTATTTCTAGGATTAATCCGCCAAAATTCGGTGGCGGGTTAAAATTTGAGTCTGACCCCGGAGAAATAGGCTTCACATTTCACAGGGCAGGCACAGAAATCGGATAAAAAGGGCTGTTTTGCAAAGGTCTCATAGCGTCATTCAACCAGGCATTAAAAGTCATTGACAACCCTGTCTGAAGTTCTTAGTTTTCACCTAATCATGATAAAACTTGTTGAAGCAAATACAAAAGAATTTGTTGAAAAAGCAAAGGAATTAATTCGGGAATATGCCCAATCGCTGGAATTTGATTTGGGCTTTCAGGATTTTGATAAAGAGATGGAGAATTTTCCCGGACAATACGCTTTCCCTAAGGGCTCTTTATATATTGCGCTGGATGCAAACCAGCCCATCGGCTGTGTAGCCCTTCGAGAAATAGGACAAAGTATTTGTGAAATGAAGCGTCTTTACGTAAAGCCTTATTACAGAGGTCAAAAGGTCGGCAAGTTATTGGCTGAGGTTGTCATCAAAGCCGCCAGAGATATGGGATATAATTATATGAGACTCGATACGATTCCTTCAATGAAACAGGCAAATATGTTATACAAGGCTTTGGGGTTCAAAAAAATAGCGCCGTATCGGTTCAATCCTATTGAAGACGCAACTTTCTTTGAATTAAATTTAAAAAAAGGGTAACTCTTTAGCCTTTTTGAAAACATTACCGCTTCAGGTATAATTAAATTTTTGCTGAAAGAACTCGTGAATAAGGGCTTGTAATGAAAGAACCTGATCCAGGCTATTTATAAAGGTCTATGCTTTAACAAGGGGTTTTATCCATAAAGTTAAATTTTCTTATGGTTCTTTCAAAACGATCCCTAATTCGCTCAAACAGCTTCCAGCCAAAAATTCAATCATACCTGAAGCCCCTTTGAAATTGATTTGTTTCAAAGGATTAAGATATTACAAATAAGGAAATCGTTCATGCTAAAGCTAAAAATAAGGATTTTTAAAAACAATGATACCGCACCGGACACAACCATGACGGTTCCCCTTGCGATCATTAAAGTGGCGTCAAAATTGGTACCGCGTAAAGCCGTAAAGGTTCTTGACGATTTGGGTATCGACCTTGACCAAATCATTGAAATCTCAAAAACCGAAGAACCATTGGGAACCCTTGCCGAAATCGAGGAACACAAAAAAAACAGAAAAATCATCATCTCCATTGAGTAGATGACATCCTTTGACAACCCTGAACCAGGTTAGGTAATTCATGGAACATTCAGAAGAAAAGAAATCAGAAATTGAAAAAGTCCGAGATGTTCTGTTCAATTTCGCCATTGACCGGGAAGATATCAAATGGCTGATGGAACGGCTCCCAAAAGAGGCAAACATAAAGCGCAGCACGGTTGAATACGAACTTCAAATATTAAAGATTATCAGTGTAGGGTGGAGCATATCGTATTATCTGGAAAACAATCCCCATAAAAACGCGCTTTTAGAGCTTTTCTGGATGGAGATTTATGAATTTTCACAGCAACTGTCAACAACAACCGAACTTATGATCGGTCAAGACATCGATTATTTTCAAATTTTAAAGGAACGTCTCGACATGTATGTGAATACCATGGCCCAAAAACCAGAGGCACCGGAGCCTTCCACCGTCATCGGCCCGGAATTTGCCAGGACCTGCGGGAATGAAGATGATATCTCCACATTTATGACCGGCTCAAAAATGTTCCTTTCAATCACCGGCCAAGTTAAGGAATATTTTGAAACGATCAAACTGAGATAACCCGGACGCTTTCGGGAAATGAACGATCTGATGCATGGAACCATGCTCAAGACGAACCTGAAGCTCTTTGAAGAAGAACGCAGCCGTTAAATACATATTAGGAGAAACAAACAGATGAAAATAGCTATCGCTGGAATCGGCGGTGTGGGTGGATATTATGGCGGACTGTTGGCAAAACGGTATTCAGACGATGAGGATGTCGAGATTGTATTCATCGCCCGGGGGGATCATCTCGAACAAATAAAGAAAAATGGATTGAACCTCATCACAGAAAAAGGGACATTTACCGTCAAGGCCGATTTGGCCACTGACAATCCAGCCGCCTGCGGAATATTTGATTGTGTCATCTTCTGTGTGAAAGCCTATGGTCTCGAAGAAAGCGCAAAACTGCTTTCGCCTTCCATCGATGAGAATACCGTCGTTATCTCTTTGCTTAACGGCGTGGACAATGCCGACCGGCTGAGTGCTGTCCTGAATAAAGGAAAAATATTTAACGGATGTGTTTACATCGGCGCGCATATCGTTGGCCCCGGTGTGGTTCAACAGGCAGGTTCGATGAACAAACTGTTCTTTGGAAATGAATCCGATGATAAAATAGAAGCAAACCATATAGAAAATATTTTAAAAAACGCAAATATCGATGCCGAATACCGAACAGATATTGAAAATATTGTATGGGAAAAGTACGTTCTCATCTCTGCATTTGCCACTGCAACCACTTTTCTGGATACGACAATGCGTGGCGTTATCGATAGTGAAAAAGGAAAAGAGCTGTTGGATGATCTTCTTACAGAAGTATTTCGTGTATCCGAAGCAAAGCGGATTGAACTTCCGAAAAATATCAGAAAAGAAATCATCTCGAAAGTCAGTACCTTCCCCCCTGAAATCAAAACTTCAATGCATATGGATTTCGAAAAAGGAAACAAAACGGAACTTGAGACGTTCACCGGTTACATCGTCCGTGAAGCCGGGAAGCATGGTTTATCTGTTCCCACCTATAAAAGAATTTATTCCGCTTTAAAAAAACAAACTCACGTATAGCTAAATTCTAACATACAGGTTTTTATTCGGCTGCGTCTGAATACCGTTTTTGACCCTGCCATATATGATCCATTTCGTCCAACGCTTCAGTCACCGACCAAAGGGCGCTCTTTGTCCACTTTAAAATATACCAGAAACGTTGCTTCTTTGCTGTTTTCATCCGCCGAATAATTTCTTCGACTAAGGCGTTTAATGAGTTCAGCGTCTTCTTCCTCTCTGACTTTGGTCAAATACAGACGTTTTCCCTTGTATCCCGAACCTTCTTCTTTAAAGAGAAACGTTGCATGGGGATTGGCCTGGGTGTTGGCGTGGGTAGTTCGATCCCGCATGATAAATGCCAGTAATCCATCTTCCATGACGTGGGGTCTTGCATAAACCGCCGCATCGACTCGGCCGTCTGTGTCGGCAGTGGCCATAACGCCAAGACCTCTTGTATTTTCAAAGTATTCCTTTAAATCCATATCTTTCTCCTTTTCAGCCCGTATGTTTGACTAAGCACAACTACTTTTAATGCTTATTTTTTTCTTCATCTTAAATATAAGCGTGAAAATCCAATGGTCAATACGATAATAAATATCAATTCATAACAGGTAAAACCTACCATTAATGAAAAAACAGGGCCGATTTTATCATTAATATCGACTCAAACTTCAAATATCATGTTACCATTTTTTTTTAGGTTGA
The DNA here is from genome assembly GCA_002868985.1 of Desulfobacteraceae bacterium. Classification (GTDB taxonomy): domain Bacteria; phylum Desulfobacterota; class Desulfobacteria; order Desulfobacterales; family UBA11574; genus UBA11574. Next base: position 5,248 of record PKTV01000016.1, read on the forward strand.
TGTAAAATTAAA
>PKTV01000315.1 GCA_002868985.1 Desulfobacteraceae bacterium
AACGGCTGCCAAAGTCATGGATCTCACCGATTCCATGATTCGGAAAAACCGACTGACCGCCCTGATGGTAACCCACAATATGAATCAGGCCCTGATTTTCGGCAACCGGCTGATTATGCTTCATGTGGGTGGTGTGATTCTGGATGTAAGGGGTGAAGAAAAGAAAGATCTCACGATTGGGGACCTGTTGGCCAGATTCTATGAAGTGCAGGGAGAGGACTTTTCCTTGGACAAAATGCTGTTGACCCAACCTTAGAACTTTACCACGATAAAAGATAGCTCACTACCGGGATGATTGCAATAATGGGCCAATGGCGACACACAAAATTAAACGTGTATTTCTGTGATGGAGAACCTTGATTCAGAAGGGCATATCGTAAACTCATTAATTTTTACAGCAAATAAGAGTAAAGAAGTTACCTCCAAAGTAAACAAAACTGCAATATTAATTGCGCTTGCTATATCTGGAATCTAACCCGAAATCCGGATAAGATTCGAGTTCAGGCTTTCACCTTTTTTGCAGATCTTGAATACGCCGGCTGAGTTTGACAGGATAGGCGTTATGATCCTGAATCGACTTGTATCTGTCATCTAACGCGGCAAAGTTTTCTTTGAACTTTTCCTGAAGCATTTGAAGTTGAGGATGCGAACGCAATATTTTTCCGTTTCCCATAACCTTTTCCAGCAAGGGTTTTCCTTCAGCTATGATTTCGTCTCTTTGACCGATGATATCTTCCGAATAACGTCCATTTTGATCCGACTTTCTAAAAACCTGCTTTTCACCGGCCAGAGTTACTTTGCCCGGGCTCAGTTTCCTCACGTCGCGCCCTTTAAACCGGACCATCTTGTAGACAACATCAACAAAAGGAGCATCTGCGGAAACCCCGACTTTGGTCCCCACCCCAAATGCATCAATCAGGGCACCTTCCGAAATAACCTTGGCAATTTTAAACTCATCAAACCCGCTGCTGGCAAAAATCTTTACATCATAAAGACCGGCATCGTCAAATATTTTGCGAACTTCTCGACTGGGCCCCGCCATATCTCCGCTGTCAAGGCGAACCCCGATGAGTGTATGCCCTTTTTTTTGCATTTCTTTGGCGACGGCAGCGGCATGTCGCGCGCCCTCAACACTATCATAAGTGTCGATGAGAAATATTGAATGGTCAGGAAATGTATCTGCATACGCAAAGAAGGCATCAAGTTCATTGTCAAAGGCCGAAACATAAGAATGGGCCATGGTTCCGGAGATGGGAATACCGTATATTTTCCCGGCCAAGACATTGCTGGTGGCCGCAAATCCGGCAATAAACGTGCTGCGAGCCACCTTGATTCCGGCATCCTGTCCCTGAGTTCTACGCAAAGAAAAGTCAATCAAGGGACGCCCTTCAGCGGCATGAAAGCATCGGGCCGCTTTTGACGCGATCATGGTTTGAAACCCGATGGTGTTCAACACAAAAGTTTCGATGAGTTGGGCCTCAACGATCGGCGCCGTCACTTCCATTACCGGCTCATTGGCAAAAAAGACCATGCCCTCCGGCATGGCATAAACGTCACCGGTAAAGCGGAGTTGCCTTAGGTAATCAAGGAAATGTTTCGAAAAACGACCGGTACTATGCAGGTAGCTTATATCCGGGTCAGAAAATCGGAACGCAGCCAGTTCATCCAACACCTGATCGAGACCTGCTGCCACAAAAAAATTGCGGGTGGCATAAACGTCTCGGATGTACAGAGAAAATGTTGCCGTATCAAATACCTGATGGGCAAAATAACTGGCCGCCATAGTCAATTCGTAAAGATCTGTAAACAGTGGGCCTGCTCGGTGGTGTTCTGTCATGAGACATCGGCTCCGTATATCTTTTCCATCCGTTTCAAACTGAATTGGTGCATCTCAGGATCAAAATCGGCAACCCCTTTGACGGGAACGCCAATTTTATAGTCCCGGTTGGCCAGCCCGCCCACGGTATCCATCACACAAATCGACGTGCAGACACCCACCACCTCAATTTCATCCACATCGTAAGCTTTGAGAACATTTTCAAGATCGGTTCCGTAAAAACCGCTGTATCGCTTTTTTGGAATCACCGTTTCACCGGCTTGAGGCGAAAGCTCAGGGATAACATCACAACCCCAGGTTCCTGCAACGCTGTGTTTGGGAAACTTCTCGAACTCTTTGTCATCTTCATCATGCGAATCCTGAAGATATATCACAAGATCCTTGCGATTTCGATAACCCGTCAGTCTCTCTTGGATAAAGGGAACAATCGATCTCGCCGTGTCGCCACAATAAAGCGCGCCCTTTTCATCCACAAAGTCGTTTAACATATCAACGATGATCAATGCTTTTTTGGGCATTCCTGCCTCCTTTTTGGTGGATGATTTTTATATTAAAATATGAGCCTGAAATTTCAAGGAAATTTTGATAAGGTTGAACATTCTTGACTATTTGCGTAATTTAAGGTTATTTGTTTAACTATTGCTTTTAGGAAAATGATTTTTTGAATATATTGTGTTCTTCATGAGATATCCGAACGCCCTATTAGAAAATATGGAACATATGAATTTGCAGAATGAAATTTATAGAACACATTGTCAATTTTTTTTTGAGGCAGTTCGAATATCTCTTCGCACCTTTTTTTTTATTCTGTGCTTTTTAATTTTCCAACTTCACCCAACTGCATGCATGTCAAAAAAACTTCCGGTGATTGCCAGCATTTACCCCATTGCCGACATGGTTCAGCAGGTGGGCGGTGATTATGTTGATGTAACTTTTGTTCTGCCGGCAGGTGCAAGCCCCCATACCTTTGAACCCAAGCCAAGTCTTGTAAGGACATTTTCTTCTGCACGCATTTTCTTTATGATCGGCGCCGGGCTGGAATTCTGGGCCGACAAATTCGTCAAGCTGGCTGGATCAGAATTAATGACGGTGGTTTTATCTCAAGACGTCGATCTGATAGAAACAACCGACCATGATCATGAAAACCACCATCATAAAAAGGGAACGACGGTTTCAGAAAACAAACCGATGGTTGCCAATCCCCACATATGGCTCGACCCTGTCATTGCAAAATCGATGGTCAATAAAATTACAACTGCCCTTTGCGAAGTTGATCCGCAGAACGTATCGTATTATAAACAAAGAAGCCTGGATTATTTACAAGCGCTTGATAAACTCCACCAGATGATTCAAGGAACGGTTTCTAACTTTAAAATGAAAAAATACATTGCCTTTCATGCGTCGTGGGATTATTTTGCCAGACGATATGGCCTTGAATCTTTGGGCGTCATTGAAGCGGCGCCGGGCCGAAATCCGACACCGATACAGATTAAAAATATCGTAGCGATGATTAATAAATATCATATTCGAGCCGTATTCGCCGAACCGCAGCTTAATTATCAGGCAGCGAAAGTCATTGCCAGAGAAGCGGATGTCAAGGTCCTTTTGCTTGATCCCATGGGAAATCCCAAACAAAAATACGGCAACACCTACATGGATCTTATGAAGCACAATCTAAACATATTGCAGGAGGCCATGAAGTGAAACATACGGCCATAGATACGAAAAATGATAAAGAACCCATTGTGGAATTGAATGATGTATGGGTGGCATACGATGGCAAATGGATTCTAAAATCCATTTACTTTAACTGCTATCCCGGTGAAATATTCGGTATCGTCGGCCCTAACGGCGGCGGCAAAACCACTTTGCTGAATGTTATTCTTGGACTTGTGAGCCCCCAAAAAGGCTCTGTTCAATTATTTGGAAGCCAACCCGACAAACAAAGCAGGCTGGAGGTCGGGTATCTTCCCCAGATTTCCCATGCAGACCAATCCTTTCCGGTTACTGTCCTCGATGTCGTTCTCATGGGCCTTTATAGTCGTATCGGCCTTTTCCACAGGCCGGACCGTAACAGCAAAAAGATTGCCATGGACCTGCTTTCACAGATAAATATGGCTGACCATGCAACAAGACCCTTTGCCGTGCTTTCAGGCGGACAACAGCAACGGGTCAACATCGCACGGGCAATGGCTTCAAAACCGAAACTTTTAGTCCTTGATGAGCCTTCAACCGGTGTCGACAGCGTGGCTCAGGAAGATTTCTATGAACTTTTGGCAAAATTTAGAAATGAGCAAGGCATATCCGCAATCATGGTGTCACACGATATCGGGGTTATTACTTCCCATGCAGACCAGGTTGCGTGTCTGAATGTTGAGCTTCACTATCATGACGAGCCGGACTTCTGTTTTTCGCCGGATATAACAAAAAAGGTTTTTGGAAAAGACCTTAAAGTTATTGTTCATGATGATAAATGTGCAACCTGTTATCACAGGCATCAAGACCATGATTGATATATTCAGCCTTCAATTTATGCAAAATGCCTTTTTGGCGGGAATGATGCTCAGCTTCGTTCTGGCGGTGGTTTCATTTTTCGTCGTGTTACGTCGTTTGTCCTTTATCGGCGTCGGTGTGGCACACTCGGCCTTCGGCGGTGTAGCTTTGGGGGCGCTTTTGGGGATATCTCCAACACTTACTGCCATCGGTTTCGCCGTGGTCGTATCCAATGCCATTGGTTATATCGGAAAAAAGGGGCACCTGGGCACGGATACCGCCATCGGCATATTTTTCCCTTTAGCAATGGCTATGGGCGTTATTTTTATCGGCATGTCGGATCAATACAACGTGGATCTTTTCGGTTATCTTTTCGGCAACATTCTGGCAATTACCCGGCAGGATTTGATTATCACTGCAGTACTTGGGGGGCTGGTACTTCTTTCAACTGTGCTGTTTTTTAAAGAATTACTGTTTGTTGCCTATGATCGGGAAGTTGCTTTTGTCAGTGGAATGCCGGTCGCCTTTCTTGATCATTTTTTCCTGACCATCCTTGCCCTATCCGTGGTGATCAGTATGAAAATTATCGGAATCATCCTTGTTTCCGCACTCCTGGTGATCCCTGGCGCGGCCGCTTCACAGATAACCCATCGTTATAATTCCATGATCGCCGTTTCAATACTCATCGCACTGATATCCACCAGCGGCGGCCTCATTATCTCTTATTATGCCGACCTGCCGTCCGGCGCAACGATTGTTACATTGGCATCTCTTATTTTTTTTGCAACATTTACGGTGGGTCAAACACGCAAATAGTTAGTGTCCATCCATAAATGGCCCTTTTTGTCCTGCTCGGCGTTCTCCGCGGGTTTCCGGCTGCGGCGTACAGACGTACGCCTTCCTGTCCCGTGA
>PKTV01000026.1 GCA_002868985.1 Desulfobacteraceae bacterium
CCAGCGTCTTAATTAGTTCCTTAGAAATGAATTTTGTGCATTTTGTGGCAAAACTTTCTCCATTCTGCCACTAAGGCACCAAGGCACGAAGAAAGAATAATAAATATATCCTTTGTGCCTGCCCGCCATCGGCTTCGCCTTAGGCGAGGCGGGCGGGTCTTAGTGCCTTAGTGGCAAATATTTTTGGTTCCCCGACAAATCGAGATTTCCGCCACACGGCACAGGCGGACAAATCCGCTTCGCTACAACCAGCCCGGCCCGTTTTCAGGGCTTTTCCGGGTTAGGTTTTGGGAAATAGATCTGACCGATTCCGGCAACTCGTTGACAGATATGCGCAACAAATTGACGCTTGGATGATTGCCGGGCCAAAGGCGAGAAATAAATAACCCTGTTAGGCAGCGACAGCCTAACAGGGTTAAAAGGAGGTGGGAATCAAAAAAGCATGAAGCTTGATTCCATTTGGTTTATGATAAAAGCAATTTTTGTGCCAACTCTAAATTAATAAGATCACGATACGATTCTATTTTCCAAATCCCTTGAGAATACCTTTTATCTGTTCCTCCACCGATCCTGATTCCTCTTTTTTAGAGTCAGTTCCAAGCACCTTGTCTTGTATACCCGGGAGGCTTTTTCCAATTTCCTGTTTCAACATCCCTTCGAGATCCGGACGGAATTTGGGTGAAGAAAAACTTCCGGTCACCAATACGGGGACCATGAGTCCTGAACGATCCTTGGTATCCCCCTGCCCTTTGAGGGTTCCCACGAGTTTGGGTTCTAACCTGAAATCAAGCAGTTCTTTTAGCAAATCGGCGTTTCCCGATGCCTTCAATCGTATCAAGGGTGATATAAGGGCCGTGTTGGCGGTGCTCACAAGACCATTTCTCACTGAAAAGGGCACATGAAGTTCTGAAAAATCGGTCCGTGGCGCTTTTGCACCTTTTTCAGCCAGCCCAAAAGCCGCTTTGGCATTATGAACCATTCCATTCAGATCGACGCCCTTGATGGACCCGTCTTTAAACAGAAGATCTCCGTTGCCGTCTAATGTCCTTTTGATGGCAACGGCATCATCTCCTTTCATAATGAGATCGATCTGAGCCTTCAACATTCCTTCAAGGAAATCCTTCTTTAACACATCCCGGAAAAGCGGACCGGCCTGCACATTGTCTAGCTTCAGCTGAATGTTCGTTCCCGGCACATCATTTTGCACACTCAACATCCCGCTACCGGTTACATCACCCTGATATAGTGCCATGGTAAGGGGCTTGATATTAAAAATCCCCTTTTCACCGGTGAGGGCGAGATGAACGCGTTCGATTTTAGCATTCTTTATTTTAAGTTTTCCGATGCGCATTGTGCCGTTTAAGGATAGCCGGCGCAATTTTGAATAATCGCTCTTTTTGCCCGCCTTGGGCGCAGTGGCCTTGGGTTCTATTTCTCCCGCTGTTTTCTTGGTTGGAGGCGGTAGGTATCGATCCAGATCGATTTGATTAAGATCCATATTAAACGCTATCCGAGGCTTTTCAAAATCACCGGCCTTTATCGTAAAATTCACCTTTGATTCATCCATATCCAACACACCATCTGAAACCGATACATTCTTTGAGTCCCCTTTGATACCGGCTTTAAAAGAGACCCGATTTAACACACCAGGATCAGATGTTGATACGGACATAGCCTTCCCCGCTGCGGCCAGAAGTTTTCGAGGCGAAAACGGAGATACATTTATGGTTAAGTCAAATTTTGGCTGAGTGGACGGATCCACGACATTTCCCTTTAACGCCATATCCACCTGTTCAAAGGCTCTGACGGAAAGATCCAGGGGAATCGTCCCTTTGCCGAGCATTTTACCAATTGGCCCCACATTGCCTTTAAGAGAAAAAGGCTGTTTATCGAGTCTGGCAGAGAAGGTAACGCCAATGGGTCGGTCCAGGGAGACATCCTGAAGCAATAGGGTCACATCAGAAATTTCCTTGCGCTCTTTTTTCTTGTGATCCAGCCAGAGAACGGATCCATCGGTAACCGCCAATTCACCCAAGGTAAATGCTTTTAGAGCAAGTCCTTCTCCGGACTCGGCGTTTCTTGGCTTTTTTATTTCCGTTGGCGTTTTAACGGAAAGTTCGGGAGTGGTTTTTGGTTTGAATTCCCAGCTGGTCCGGCCGTCCTCGCTGGTCTCCAGGACAAGTCGAGTCCCTTTTAATATAAAACGTTTGATCTGTATGTCCTTAAAAAGAAGGGGCACAAGCTTAACCCTCACATCAAACGACTTCACGATGATAAAATCTTTTTCTTTAAACCCTGGCAGGCTTCCCAGATGAAGGTCGGAAAAGGAAAGGCTTGCATATGGAAAAAGAGAAAGACGAAGATCATCTCCAAGGCTAAATGAACGTCCGGTGGCCTTGGTGACTTGGGCTTCGATCCGGGGTTTGTATTGTTTGACGTCCACGAACTTCGGCAGCAGGACAAGGGCCGCGATAAGCAGGAGAATCAAGCCCCCACCGACGATCAATCCCCATTTTATGGTTCGGTTCATAATACCTCCCTTTTTCTATCTGGATATTCCGGCGTGCGTAATTGGGGTTTTAAGTTATAAAACCGATTGGCTTCATGGTCATATTTTGAGCATTTGATTAGAATGCGGTTTTACCGGTTTTCTTTATCACTTCTTGCTGACGCCTAATTTTTTGCTGTTCCGTAAACACCAATTCTTCCAGACTCGGCACATAATAAATTGCGATTTGATATTCGGGATGACCATAACGATCATTGCTTATGGATATTATTAAAATCGACCGATCCTTCTCCCAGTATAACGACCTGCCACTTTTATCGTCCCAGTGGATCGTTTTTGCTTCCCCATATTTTTCTCCAATAGCCTCCAATATGTCCGACCCTGCTCTTTTGGATTTGATATAAAAAAACAATGGCTTTTGGGTTAGGTTTGAAAATACGAGCGTAACATAATCGAATGGCGCATCCTTTTTTCGTGCATAACGGTACGTGAGTTGAATGGTATTATGTTCAACCCGTTCTCCAAGCGGAGAATTCAATTTTTCATTTATTTCATATAATTCCGGAAAATATTTTTTCAGGAATCCTTTATAATTCAAGTTCAAATCCAATGTGTTCCATCTTTCGATGGCATCTGGACCGAGTGTGTCTCTGAGCTGCTTCCGGACGTCACTTGAAAACGTTGTGTTCTCGCCGATTTTCAAAAATATAAATCCTTTGGGCTCTTTATTTGAAAGATCTGTTTCCTGGGTTTCCTTATTATTAAAATTGCTAACGAAAAGAACAATTAAAATTAAACCAACAAAGAACAAAATAATTGAAATTACTTGAAATTTCTTATTCTTAAATAAAAACATCGAAAATTCTCCATTCATAAAACATCGGGGCTTCTTTACGTCTATTTCTACAAAGCGTCCTTAAATCATTTGAGTTCAAGGATTTACGGATCGAATATTTATTTGTCTCATGAATTATAATATTCACCAATTCCATTCAATGCAATTGAAAATTTTTCATCACCGCCATGTTCATGTGGATTAATGATGCATATGTGAATAGAAAAGCAAATGTTTTTACTTGATAAAATATAAATTTTAGATAGTATTTGAAGATTGTTGGCCATTATTGGTTATGGGTTTGCTAATATTAATAACCGGAAGTACGAGTACTATGGATATCAAATTTAAATTTATTATAGTCCTTTTTGTTATGCTTTGTGTAGATCTTTTTTCCTCTCATTGGTCTTTTTCGCAAAACATCCAAAATTCCAAATCCAGTGCCGTTCAAAATAAATTGACGCTGGATCGCGTTGTAATGTGTGAAGAGATTAAAGATTTGACACCCCAAAACCCTGCTGTTGTTTTTTCCATAAAGATCGGAAAAGTCTCCTGTTTTACCTCATTTGATCCGGTTCCCGAAAAAACGTTTATATACCATAAATGGTTTCACAGAGATGACCCCAGCACAAAAAAAAGGTTAACACTTCAGCCGCCCCGCTGGGCGACCTACAGCAGTATTCAACTCCGAGAAGCCGACAAAGGCCCATGGCGCGTTGAAATTTCCGATCAAAAAGGCAATCTTCTTCGTATTTTGAGATTCAGCATCACCGACTGATGGAACTGGAATTTGCTTATGCCTTTTTTAGAATTTATTCGCTGGCAAGATGTCATCGATATCCTGTTAAACAGCTACATTCTGTTTCGTCTCTATGTGCTTTTTAGGGAAACCTATGTTTTCAGGGTGCTCACCGGCATTGCTTTGCTCTGGATCTTCCAGCGTGTCGCTGTATTTTTCGGTCTTATTTTAACAAGTTGTGTTATGCAGGGCATTACAGCGGTTGTCGCTCTCATCATCATTATTGTATTTCGAAACGAAATACGAAGTGTTCTCCAGGCAAAAAATTTAAGGGCCATTCTATGGGGGTTTCCCCAAAAAAGTGTTCCAACAACCATACAAATCATTGTTGAAAGTGTAAAGGCTTTGTCCAAACGGCGCATTGGTGCCTTGATTGTTCTGCCGGCAAAGGAAAATTTGGAGGATGTCGTTCAGGGCGGCATACCCTTACGGGGGTTAATCTCCAAGGAGATGATCAACAGTATTTTCTGGGGAGACAATCCGGTCCATGACGGCGCCATCATCATCGAAGAAGATCGGATTGCCAAGGTCGGAGTTATTCTTCCCTTATCATATAAAAGCGATCTGCCGTCACGGTACGGAACCCGTCACCGGGCTGCCCTCGGACTGGCCGAAACAACAGACGCTTTAGTTGTTGTCGTATCCGAAGAGACCGGAAAAGTGGTTGTGGCCAAAGATTCCAAAATCAAAGATATCGGCAGTAGCGAAATGTTTACGAAAAAATTGCAAGAACACATGGGGATACATGAAGAGGAGAACGTATACCAGCAAAAAGAAAAATTGAAAACGAGCATAGCGGCGATAATTTCCATCTTTTTTATCACCGGAATCTGGTTCAGTTTTTCAAAAGGTTTGGACACCCTGATTACCCTTGAAATCCCCGTAGAATATACGAACCGCAATCCCGGCTTTGAAATCGTAGATGCATCTGTTAATGCCGTTCGCCTTCATTTGGGAGGATCAGGCGCCCTGATAAAATCGATTCAACCCGAACAGACTCAAGTAAAGCTGGACCTTAGTAATGCCGTTATCGGTCGAAATGTTTTTTCCATTACACATGATAACATTACGCTGC
>PKTV01000562.1 GCA_002868985.1 Desulfobacteraceae bacterium
CTAAATGTAGAAATTCAAATCGCCCGGGGAGTAAATTTTGTGATGAGTGTGGTCACGATCTCTTGAAACCGTTTGCGTCCACTGAATCCCCTGAGCCCTCGAAATCTTTTCGGGAATTTTCCAAGACGACTGAATCTACCCCTTTACTCGAAGGGGAACGCCGCCAGGCCACCATCGTTTTCTCCGACCTTTCCGGTTACACAGCAATGAACGAAAAGCTCGACCCCGAGGAAGTGGAAAAAATCATGAGCCGCATCAAAAAAGAATCGGTGAGTATCGTGGAAAGTTATGGAGGGATCGTCAATCAGTTTGTCGGGGATGAGATTTTGGCTCTGTTTGGAATTCCCATAGGCTATGAAGATGACCCCATTCGTGCTGTCAAAGCTGCTCTTGAGTTGCACAAGATGGTCCGGAAGATAAGCCCCGGAATAGAGAATCGCACTGGAAAGCCGCTCACGATGCACACCGGGATCAACTCCGGGTTGATCGTAACAAACCTTCGAGATGACCGGGATGGTTTATATGGCATCACCGGAGAAACGGTAAACACCGGGGCAAGATTGAAGTCGCAGGCAGAATCAGACGACATTCTGGTTAGCCCGGAGACAAAGAAATTGATTGCACCCTACTTCGAGACAATAGCACTTGAAGAGATCAGGATGAAAGGGAAAACCGAACCTATGACACCCTATCGAGTCATGGGTGAGTCGAAGATCCAAACCCGATTTGATGCTGCAGAGCAAAAAGGTTTTACGGCTTACACCGGGCGGAATCAGGAATTGGCTATTCTCCATGCCTGCCTTGAAAAAGCAGTTCGGGGAGAAGGTCAATGCGTCACGGTGACGGGCGAAGAGGGGATGGGAAAAAGCCGTTTGCACTATGAATTCCGGCACAAGCTGGACCGTGAAAAGATCACGGTGCTACAGGGAAGGTGTCAACCCTATGGGCGCAATATCCCTTATTTTCCTTTTATTGATGCCTTGCGGTGGGGGCTTCATCTGAGAGAGGAAGATAGTCCGGCTGAGTTGTTGGAAAAAGCCGTTACCAACATCAGGGCCATTGACCCCTCGCTAGAACAGTTTATCCCTCTTTATCTTCACTTGCTGTCCATCCCGAGCTATTATTCCCTGCCCGAACATTTGCAAGGGAAGGAACTTCGGAAAGCTATGGAAGAAGCTCTGGCCGTGATGATTACCCTGAACACACAGCATCAACCGATGATTATGATACTGGAGGACTGGCACTGGAGCGACGACGCCTCCCAGGCAGCTTTAAAACACTTGATTGGTATGACCGCCCCTTATGCATTGATGGTAATGACGACATACCGGCCGATCTACCAGGCCAGCTGGGGTTATTCAAGCTACCACACTCGGGTGACATTGAAACCCCTGGATGTCCAGAACACTAAAAACATCGTCAAGTCAATCACAGGAGCATCACATCTACCGCAAGGATTGGGGGAATTGATTCTTGAACGCTCCGGCGGCAACCCGCTATTTATCGAAGAAATATGCTATTCTCTAATTGAAGAGGGTTTAGTGACGGTTAAAGATGGACGGGCTGCCTTGACTCAATCTTTGGTAAACATTAGCTTGCCGGATACCGTGCAGGCCATTATTCGTACCCGGCTGGATCGCCTGGACAAAAATGCCAAAGAAGCCCTTCGGTTGGCCTCTGTTATCGGCAGCGTGTTTGGGCAACGGATTCTGGAGAGGGTCTATTCAGCCCGGGCCGCACTTTCAGAATCGCTTGAAGTATTGAAATCCCTCGAGGTAATCCAACAGACACGAATTTTACCGGAAGCCGAGTTCACCTTCAGGCATGTTTTAACACAAAAGGTTATCTACGACACTCTACTTCTACAACGGCGAAAGGAGCTTCACGGCATTATCGGACTGGCTATTGAGGAACTTTATGCCGAGCGTTTGGATGAACAGTTGCCGATTTTGGCCTATCATTATATCCGAAGCGATCGGCAGGACAAAGCCATTGAGTACGCCCTGTTGGCCGGAGATCAGGCTGCCGCTCTTTATGCAAATAATGAAGCCACCGCCTACTACGAACAGGCGTTTACGATGTCTCAAACCCTTCCTGAATCTTTGAAGGTTCAACAATGGCAAATTGACGCAGCCCTTAAGCTTGCTTCTGTTGGGATCACACGACAAGACATAGAGAGGGATCGTACAAACCTGGAGCAGGTTCATGCCCTGGCAGAAACATTGAACGACGAATCTCGTTTAGCCAGAGTGCTTTACTGGCGTGGAAGAATCCACTATGTTCTCTGGGACCCTCAGATCGCCATGAAGTATGCCAGACAGAGTCTTGAGATCGCTGATCGGCTTGGAGATGAATCCCTTGCGGCTCCACCTGTCAATCTCATAGGTCGCGTCCACTTTCAACTATCGGACTTCACTGAAGCCGGTCAGTTTTTAGAGCGGAGTGTTGAGCAGATGCGACGGATCGGGAACAAAGTAGAAGAATCCACAGCATCAGCTGTGGCAAGCTATATTCTAGCCTTTTTGGGCGAGTTTGATCGGGCATTCGTCCATGCCGATCATGCGATCCAACTGGCCCAAAAGATTCAAAACCCTTTTGCACAGGCAAATGCCTATCATTTGAGAGGGTGCATCGGTGACCAGCGAGGTGAGTGGACTCAGGCGATTAAGGATTATGAGAAGGGAATACATATCGCTGAAAAAGCGGAAGATCTTTTCCGTCTTTATTTGGTAAAATGTTGGAAGGGTCGAGCCCTCGCGATGATTGGAGATCCCGGCCAGGGGCGAAAATTGCTTGAGGAGAGTTTAGCCCTTGCTGAAAAAATCGGAACCAAGTTCTGGCTTGCCTGGCAGAAAACCGCTCTTGCGGCTTGCCTCTTTAAGCTCGGAGAACTCGAAAAAGGATCTAAACTTTGCCAGGAAGCGATACATTTGGGCGAAGAAACAAACGATAAATTCGTCATTGCCTATGCTAACCGAACCTTTGCTGAAATCTTTTCCTGTCTGGAACCTTCAAATCCTCAAAAGGTTGATAAAGCGATTTTAAAAGCCATTCAGATACAACAAGAGATTGATGTAAAACCAGAGATAGCAAGAAGCTATATAAGTTATGCACTCTTTCTCACTGAGATTGGGGAAAAAGAAAAGGCTCGAACGTATCTTGACAAAGCCATTGTCATGTTCCAGCACATGGGTATGAACTGGGATCTATCCCAAGCTGACCAATTACACCGAAATCTCGGAAATTAGTAGAACAATTAGTTGTGGATCATCTCCCGATTCGTTGTAATCAATGACAATGTTCGTGCAGAACATTCATCGGATAAACAAAGTCGCCGCTTTGCTTGCCGGTGATTCCCATCGTTAAAACGAAATGATGAATTCACTTCTCTCAAACATTGAGGTTTATTTCTTTATCTTGTTCGCAATCTCGGTCTTTATTGGATACGTCATTTGCCATTTCGTCGTCGTACCAATCTTATTGAAAAAGCATGGGAAAAAAGGATTCTATGAATCTATCGTTTGGGAGGTACCTCAGGCAGAAAATCGTTTACAGGATTTAGCAAAAGAAACAAATGACAAAGCGGTGTTGATGACTCTAAAAGTTTTAAAATATAGCAAATATTCAATGGCTCTATTTTTTATTTTATTTGTTTTTAGCACCTTTTTATCAGACTTGAATTAAGACGTTGAGCATAGACATATCCCTGATATTTTGTTTTGCTTACGCTCAATTCGGGTGCCGTTCAATCGGTGAAGTCTCATGTTCCTGCAAAAAGAACATCAGCCACCCCTGGCCCCCGACACCTGATCGAGCCGTTCTTTATTCCAATGCCTTCTCAATCAATGCAACCAATTGTTCCTTCACAAAAGGTTTCTGAAGATATCCGGAAATATCATAAGAAACAAAAAGATCTTCCATGGTCTCTTTGCTTTTGGTCGACATTATAATCACCGGCAAAGACTCCCGTGTCTTTTCTCTTCTGATATGACGCACAAACGTATAGCCATCCATACCCGGCATCATAATGTCTGAAATCACAAGATCAGGATTGATTTCGTCAATCAGATCAACTACATTCGCAGAATCTGTGGTCGTGACGATCTCATAGTCCTCTTCCTCCAGAAACTTCAAAATCAGGTGACGCACCGTTGCGCTGTCGTCTGCGACTAAAATTTTTAATCCCATGGTTTCCTCCTGGTTGATAAATTTAAATTTTGGCCAGGAAATGCATCCAATAGTTATGATGGTGCATGGGCTTTATTAGGATGCCAATATATAAAATGTTAGACTTTTCAACCTTTTGCCAACGTCTTCAAAATCCCGATTTTGCAACGGTGAAAATAACAGAGTGGTTCTTGTGCGTGTGAATATTTAGCAAAATACATGCCAATAAAAATATATCCATGGCGCAAAAGCGAAATCTTTGTTTGGGAAAAATGATTGAATTTATTATTATATTAATTGGTTATCATGAGTTGTTTTCTTTTTGTGAAGTGTAATTAAACCTTGTGGCCACATCATCAGATTGTATGGTCAGTCGAAAGGTGTCAACTTAATGACAATATTCGGAGCAAACGACGCTCGGTCGCATGCCTAAATATTTCAAGGACTTTTGCGAATTCTGCGAGATGTACCCCATCCTTCTTCAAGGATTCACACTGATAATATGGTTGAATAATCAAGGGGTATCGCCAGAGGAGTCAATGCAACTAACTTTATCTTTTCGGGGATAATTTGTTGAGCTTTTTCAACTATTTTTATTATATCGGCACTTAACGCACAATGATTGCATGCTATATACTTTGGATTTGTGGAATGGGGGTCGGGCCGCATTGTAAGGAACCTGTGCTTCACGAAGATGATAAAATCCTCCTAATCCTTAATCCTTGATCCCTAATCTCTGATCACCGATCACTATTTACTGTTCACTTTTCTCTGACCTTCTAAGCCATTTTTTGGAGTGTTTTGCAAATATATTGTTCATTATATCAGATTGTTACCGTGGTCCGACCCCCGTTGATATATCAACAGGTATGCCAAAAACCAACCTGTTGATATTACTTAAATTTCATTTTTTGGGCATATTGGAGTGCCCAATTTTCTGTGCAGTTTTAAATATTTTTCAGCAAAATTATAACCGTCCTGCAGTATTATACTAGAAGCTATCTCAAAAAAATC
>PKTV01000400.1 GCA_002868985.1 Desulfobacteraceae bacterium
CAAACAGGTTCACGAAACTTTTATAATTAACGGGAAAAAGGACGTGGATATGAAAGAAACCATTCTGATCGATACGAGTGAAATCATTAAGCTTTTGAATTTTTCTCTTGAATCTTTAAGAAAATATAAGCGTCTTGGATTGATCAGGGCATGTACAAAAATCTGGGATAAAGATCTTTTCGACAAGGACGATATATTAATAAGAAAAAAAATTATAGAGGCATGCAAGAAGAATAGCGTGGGTTTTGATGGAATCGTAAAATACATAAAAGCATATGAAATGAATAAAAATATCCCGTTTGAATTCGATAATTTCAAAGGAGTAAAGACATTATTAATCATAGAAGATGATGAGTCGGTATGTGAATTTTTAAAAAAGTATTTAACGCGTTCTTTTTATGCAAATGAATTATTAATTTTCTATGCAACGGATGGTAAATCTGGAATAAAATTAGCCCGTGAAATACCGCAAGACCTTATCGTACTGGATATGGTTTTAGGTGTAGGGATGGATGGTATGGCAGTTTACAAAGAACTAAAAAATGATCCTCGAACTAACCAGTCAAAGTTTATCTTTATTTCAGGTAATTTTGAATTCAAATCCAAAAAGGGAATATTTTTTAAAAAACCCATAAACATGAAAGAATTCGTAGATAAAATAAAAGAATTAACCGAGTTAAAACAGAATTAAACAAAAATATCCCTCTCATGCCTGGCATTTTCTGTGATGATTCTCTTACCTAAGGATTGGATGCGGTTGTGATCTGCAAAAGGATAGAATTCTCATTATCGGTCGTCAACCAATAATCCAATGGACGTCCCCTATATTCTCTATATTCTTTTAGAAGAGCCAAATAGTGATAGAACTTATTAATTTCACAGAGTCGTTGAGTTTGGGTTAATTCTGATTAAGATGGTTACAAAATGGTTTCAATTTGAGAGGGAGACAACCTTTATTCGGTTATCAACAGGATAATTATTGATAAAAGGTGGAGGCCATTCTATATTGCATATTGAATAGGCAATAATCAATGCGGAGGCGGTGAAAATGAGATCTTTTCAAGCGAAGGATATCCAAAAGCTGGTCGATATTAATAAACACAGGTATGACTATATTGCTTCAAAGATAGGAATAAAACCGGAAATTGATGAGGTTGAAAAAACCGGTTATCATCACCTGTATTCTTTTAAAAACCTACTGGAATTTGCGTTTGTGCATAAAGCAAACAACTTGGGGGTAACTCGAAAAGCCGCTAAAGAAATGCTGAATTTCTTATCTGATAACATAGAACTTAAGGAAGCAGGGCTTTTCGATCCGGGAAAAAGAATCAAAGCCTTGTTGCATTATGCAGATAGCAATAATGGTAAACTTTTCAAACTATTCGGCCCGTCAATATCTGCACAGGACAAAAAAGGCTTTTTCCTTGGAGAGAGGTTTGACACAATCAATAAATTTCTTAAAAAATCAGAAAACAAAGAAAATGAAATGAGCATTCCGAGGGTTAAAGAAGCAATGAAAAACTTGACATCACAATCAACATTCGCGGATTTAGCCGACTTTGATGGCTATATTACGATTAATCTTGGCGCCATTAAGGATCGCGTTTTAGAGCAATTAAAAGAATAGTTTTTTTAAAAAACCAATCTACTGCCAATAAAACAGGAAATAGGCTCATGGGAAGTTTATCATTATGAGTCTTGATTTTGAATAAGCCCACCATATCAATTTAATTTCAGATATCGCCAATAGTAAGGCTAAGCAAATCGATTTGCCTGGTTCCTAACGGCAATCCATTTCTTTTATTTTGAGACCCTCAAAGCAAAATATAAACGGCAACTCAGGTTGCATGTATCCTTGATACGCCTTGCATTTCTTTCGATTACGGCATTGCCGGCAAACATCAATATGCTTTCGTTGTTTTCCTTTCTTCGGACAAAATATGTATGTTTCGTTCTTTCTGCCCTTCATTTTTGGCCTATTGTTATAAATCCCCTAAGTATTTGAACCATCAGAACCATCTTTAAACCTTCCAAGCTCAAGCGCAATAGTTAAATTGTATGACCGTCCCCCACACCGAGTGGCCCGACCCCAGTCCAACATGACAAGAGCAGACCCCAAGACAAGCGCAGCTTGCCGGAAATCCGAGTTATAACAATCCTTTATACTTTAGCTTTTTAGTGATTTCTTCCAATGTTTCTTCCACATCAGTGAATGAACTGTGAGGAGGCTGCCAATGATATAGTCTTGAACCAGACTGCTCACCTTTTACGATTGTGGT
Source organism: Desulfobacteraceae bacterium (assembly GCA_002868985.1). Lineage (GTDB taxonomy): Bacteria > Desulfobacterota > Desulfobacteria > Desulfobacterales > UBA11574 > UBA11574. Next base: position 2,280 of record PKTV01000400.1, read on the forward strand.
TACCAAATCAAGATTGACCACAAGCGCTTCTTTCTTAAATCCTGTCAGTTCGATAAACATTAATCCTCCTCTCCTCCGAAAAGATTGCCAATCCCGCTTCCCCTGGTTTTCTCAAACTTTTTCAAGGCCAACAAATTTGCTCTGGTGCTGGACTGAATCCTAATTGCTGGGTGTCGCGTCTTGAATAGTGAATAGTAGCACCTTATTCACTATTCAAGGTTTGACCTCTCTCTTTGAAAAATCATCTTCGGCTTTTATCCTGCCTCTTGGTCGTAGTGCCTCAGCCTCGATATATATACGGTTTACCACAGAAAGAGCGGCTTTTATTCTAGACTCCAAGCTATCAATTGTTTTCTCAATGTCATCTGGTGTGAGATCATCTGCGAAATTTACATCGAGGTTGACTAAAACCTGACTTGGTCCAAAATACAAACTCAATGGCCGCCGATAATTGATCACACGATTTTCTTCCTTAAGAATATTTATGATTTTATCGACATCCTCAGGCAAAAGTCCTTCACCGATCAGCAAGGCCTTACATTCAATGGCGAAGAACAGCGCTACAATTACTAACAGGACACCAATCAGTACTGAGCCTATGCCATCAAAATATACCCAACCAGTTATTTGTCCAAGAAACACTGCGGAAAATGCTATCACCAGTCCGATCAAAGCAGCTGTATCTTCAATAACCACGGCAACGGTGGCACTATCTTTACTATCTATAAGTGCTCTCAAAATTGGTTTAGAACCTCGGCTTTTATTGAATTCCTGCAATGCAACCCTCAAGGCAGCACCCTCAAAAATCATGGCAAGAATGAGAACCAGGTAGTTCCACCCGACATTCGTCAAGGGCTTCGGATGCTGAAGGTTCTTGATACCCTCATGAATCGCAAATCCGCCCCCAAGAGCAAATATTAACAGCGCAACGACAAAACTCCAGAAAAAGACCTCTTTGCCATAGCAAAATGGGTGTGCATCATCGGCCGGTTTTTTGCTTCTCCGGACACCAATCAACAGGAGAAACCCGTTGCCTGAATCTACCAGAGAGTGTATCCCCTCGGAGAACATGGTAGAAGAACCTGTAAAAATGGCAGCAATAAACTTACTGATGGCAATAGCGGTATTTGCTATAATAGCGCCATAAATTGCCCTATTCGATGAGGCGGCCATATTAATCCTTCACGAAGCCGGCATAGCTACTACCCCTGAGGTCCCGTGGAGCAGGAACAGCTATTATTGGTATTCGAATTCTAAAAATCACTTGTCTCCTATCATTCCATGTGGCCTGGGGAGTGACATCATGCTTTAACGTTACGTACTCTGTATTGGAAACTCCGTAATGAGATGTTTCTCCATCCATATCCTAATTCAGCAACTCGATCTCCTCCGGCCGCCAGATCTGGCCCCTGCCTGTCGGAGTAAAACGTAGATCCCGTTATCGGGGCCCAGTTAAATTTTTCGAAGAAAAGGAGCGGAGCGAATTTAACCGGGGCCCTTTACTCTTTGCTCTTTCCTCTTTTCTTTTTTCTTCGGATTCCGTCCCCAAGATCCCGAAACGTATGAAATTATAGACGTCCCGGTATCCCTTAATAAGGATCAAAGGCAGACCTTGACCCCATTTCTCGTATAGCATCATCCTCTCTTTATTTTTGTGATATTTTTGCTTGACCTGCCCATTAATGGATGACAGATTCAAATGCCAACGACAAATCATACCTTATCTCGTTACAGACTGATATGAAACTCAAAAATAAAATATTTTTTTGCTTCGGAAAAGCGGGAACATTAACGGTTCTTTCTCTTTTCTTTATCACCATTTTCACAGGATGTACCGACAATAATGACAGTTCCCCAAAAAATGCCGGCATGGAGTTTGTTAGCGATCAGGCAGCCATTCTCTCAAACGCCGAGAAAAACCATATTAAACAACTTGGCAGTGCACTCTTAAGGGATATGGATATCCATATTATGGCCGTTGTGCTAAAAGAAAGCCCGGATGATATTAATAACAAAGCTGTTAAACTTTTTCAAGAATTTGGCGTTGGCCGGACAACCAACGGCGCGAAAGGCGTGCTTTTTCTCATAGACCCGCTTGGAAAACAGGTAAGGATCGAAATCGGATACGATCTTGAACCCATATTCACGGACGGCTTTACAGGATATATTGAAAGAAGACAGATGACGCCGTTTTTTCAGGCCAATAAAGTAGGGCCGGGAATCGAGGCCACTATTGAACTTTTGGTCGGAAAGGCGCTTGGAAAAATAGAGACCTTGAATTACACAAAGCCGGAAAATAAGCAGCAGACCGTCCGATTTCTATCAGGAGGAGGAGGTTCTCGATTAGATGTGGAAATCGGTTCAAGGAACATTGAAAAGGAGGCTTCTCCTTTGGCAAAAAAATATCAAGCCCAGCCGTCGGTAAAGGATACGGTTGATAAATATATTGAAATACTCCATCTGCATATCAAAGATCCCGAACTTGGCATTTATACCCCTGAAACCAGAAAGTTCTTCAGCGACTGGGTGGTAACCGACGCCCAACAGGACAATGAACTTCAAGTCATAAACAGCGCGATGTCCACAGCTAATATTTTCACCAAGGATAATTTAGCGGTCATCAGTTTTTCTTATGATCTTCGTCAGGCATCACCGTTTTTTCTCGAAAAGGGCAGCCAGGGGTGGATGTTGGATTTTGCTTCAATGAGCAAACTTATTGGGTTCAATCACAAAAATCAATGGCACTTGAGGCAAAGAAACCACAAATATATGTTTGGGTTTAAAGGGGTTTATTTTGACAAAAATGGTTTTCCACATAAAAATAGTCAATAACCACCCCTAAAAAGGGTGGCTTGATGGTGACCCTAAAAGGGTCTTTAAAAAATTACTCACCGCGGAG
>PKTV01000326.1 GCA_002868985.1 Desulfobacteraceae bacterium
CAGACCGAGTGTTGAGTAGTTCTACTCAGTCAGACCAGAAGAAAAAGTCGATGATCCAAAAATCAGGGGCGCGGAGAAACGCCGATTTTTTTCGACGGATAAAAAAACCAAGCTTTAAGGAATAAATCTGAAAAGACAAAAGCTCAAAAGGTCAATGACCAATAACCCCTGTGAAACCGTTCTGCTGGTGCAGAGATTTCACAGGGCAGGGTAATGACCAATATAAAGGAGGATATTATGACTGAAAAAAAGAGAATTTTAGTTGTCGATGATGAGCCTGATTTCTGTTCCATCGTGCAAGGGCAGTTGGAAAAAGAGGGCTTTGAAGTTGATGTTGCTTATAACGGCGTTGAAGGTTTGGAGAAAGTCCATGCAAATCCACCGGACGCCATTGTCCTGGATGTGATGATGCCTGAAATGGACGGATACGAGGTATGCAAGAAACTGAAAGCCGATGAAAAATGTATCGATATCCCTATCATCCTGTTGACCGCGGTTGCATCCCATGTAACTTCAACCCGATATACCCATCGGGATGGAATGGCGACGGAGGCGGATGACTATATCGCCAAACCAGCTTCAGCAGAACAAATTTCGGAAAGTATCAAACAGCTTCTTGAATAACCAGAAAACAAAATCAGTTTTTTGCATGTGACGGACAATCTTCAATTGAAGATTGACGATATTAAATGCCCGATGACCAATCGTCAACCGTCAACCTAAATTGAGCGATTGTCGAGCTTGCCGAAGATGCAAGGCATGAGACATGCAGCCCCGCTATATTAAGCGGGATAAACCTCCGTCTGCTACTGCAAATGTCTAATAACGCAGCAGATTCGGTAAACTCGGCAAGCCCGAAGGGTTTCAAATCGTGACAATTTTTTCCATAATTAAATCAACCCATCAGATGAAACCCATTAGCAAATTTAGCAATGTATATCTATTAATAATTTTTACTTTTTTATAGCCCTGTCATTATTTGAAACGCTCAGTTTAGGTTCAATTTAAAGGAGGGGATAATGTCATCCCAGATTATTGAGATTAAAGGAAAGAGAAAAAGTACGTTCAAAGAACATGTGATGGATCTTCTCCCGGAAGGAGGGAATCTGAATCTGTGTCTAACGTGTGGGGTGTGCTCGGCTGGCTGTCCGGCAACCGGTTTGGAAGATATGGATCCCAGAAAATTTCTACGTATGGCATCTCTCGGTATGGACGATGAGATTCTAAAATCCAAGTGGGCTTGGATGTGCACCATGTGCACCCGTTGCACGTATGCCTGTCCCATGAAAATCGATATACCCGCTCTGGTCTTTAACATTCGTAAAAACTGGGACAAGGAAGAACAACCTAAAGGCATCCGGGGATCATGCGAAATGGCGTTAAAGAACGATACTTGCAGTGCCATGGGTGCCAATGAAGAAGACTGGCGTTTTGTGGTGGAAGATGTTGCCGAGGAAGTCCGGGAAACACAACCGGGTTTTGAAGACCTTCAAGCACCCATGGACAAGGAAGGGGCTTATTTTTGCTTAAATCAGAATTCACGTGAACCTGTCACTGAACCCGACGAGATGGTGCCGCTATGGAAAATTTTGCACCTGGTGGGAGCTGACTGGACTTACGGTTCAAAAGGCTGGGCAGCGGAAAACTACTGTCTCTTCTGTGCGGATCTGGAGAACTGGGAAAAAATTGTTCGGGTCAAGGCCAAAGCGGTTGATGACCTCAAATGCAAGGTCTGGCTCAATACGGAATGAGGGCACGAACTTTTTGCTGTCCGGGTCGGACTGCAAAGATTCAACATTGAGCATAACTTTGAGTGCAAAAGCATCATTCAATACTATGCTCAGTGGATTCGTGAAGGAAAGCTGAAAGTGAATTCCGACTGGAACAAGGACCTGAAGATAAAGTTTACGGTACAGGATCCATGCCAGCTGGTACGAAAGAGCTTCGGCGATCCGGTGGCGGAAGATATGCGGTATGTTGTAAAATCGGTTGTGGGTGAGGAGAACTTTGTGGAAATGTACCCCAACAGATCGAACAATTATTGCTGCGGCGGCGGCGGCGGATTCCTTCAATCCGGATTTCCCGAGGCCCGGCGATATTACGGCAAACGTAAGTTTGAACAGATCATGGAAACCGGGGCCGATTACTGTCTTACACCATGCCACAACTGCCACGCACAAATTCACGATTTGAAAGAACATTATGACGGGAACTACCACACAACGCATTTGTGGACCATTATATGCTTGTCTCTGGGGATTCTCGGTGAAAATGAGCGTGAGTACCTCGGGTCGGATTTGGCTGGGTTTGGATTATAAAAGACTTTCCGATATTAAACCAGACATCGCTTGTTTTTACAAAGATGCCAACAATTAACCTGCCCCAGGAGATGGTGCAGGTTTTTTGTCTCACAAGAACCGGTATTATCAGATTTTGATTTCTCGCTTCAGTTTCAATGAAGACGAAATCTTCGATAAATTACAACCGGCCTGTACCAACTTCGGGACACGTCCGGTTCAGGTAATGAGCTTAAAATGCAAGTCTATTGCATATTGGGCGATGAACGGGTCATGCGTTCAAAATCGCCGACCATATTTTCCACGGTGCTGAAACGGATCGGATTAAAAGGGTCATATGTACCTTTTAAAGTCGATCCTGACCAGATCGGTTCGGCATTGCAGAGTATCAGGGTCCTGAATATCGCCGGGGCAAGTATTACCATCCCTTTTAAAGAGAAAGTTATACCGCATTTGGATGTTCTCTCAGAAGGGGCAAATATTATCGGCGCCATCAATACCATCGTCCGCAATGGCGATATCCTTAAAGGATACAATACCAACGCCATCGGTTTCATGGACGCCCTTAGTGAATCGGGATTTGATGTCGAGGGAAAATCAGCCCTGGTTTTCGGAACCGGTGGTGCCGCCAAAGCCATTGTGTTTATTTTAAACTGGCTGAGAACAACCTCTATTTTTGTTGCCGGCCGTAACAATGATAAGACCTCTGAGATTGTTCATCGTTTTGGAGGAGAAACCGTAAGCTTCGATGAACTTGCGGATCGAACCTTGTCCGCCAACATCGTGGTCAACACCACGTCTGTTTCAAGTCCTGATGAGTCTCCGGAAATGAAATTATTACTTGACAAAATAAGTATAAAGGATTGTGAAATGGTTGTTGATCTCAATTATGGTCGCATTGAAAATTTCTGGCAGGATATGGCCCGACGAATTGGTGTGCGGTTCATGGATGGGCTACCTTCCCTTGCATATCAGTCCAGACGCACCCTGGCGCTTTGGACAGGCATCCAGGTGCCGCCTGAGGAATTTATAAAGGCCCTTAATGAAAAACACTAGAAGCTACCTCAATTCTTGATGGGAAGTAAAACAGTAAACACACTCCCTTTTCCGGGTTCGCTCTCTACATCGATGAGTCCGCCCATGGAATCCAAAAGCCCCTTGACGATGGGCAGCCCAAGACCGGTTCCGGTGATGTATCTGGTTTTATCATCTTTTACCCTGTAAAATCTATCAAAGATTTTATCCAGATATTTGTCGGCGATACCAAATCCATTGTCTTTAACCCTTATGCGCACGTTGATTCCGGCCATATCAACCGTTACGATGATTTCTCCACCCTCTTGTGTGTAATTGATGGCATTGGCAATAAGATTTCCAAAAACACTTTCAAGGGCAATGGGATCTGCGGTGAGTTCAGGAAGTTCATCCTGTGGAAGTAATAGGGTGAGAGATTGGTTCATTTTCTGAGCCGAAGTTCTCAGAAAATCGATGATGTTCTCCAGAATCTCTTCAAGTCGAAGGGATTGAGGTTCATGACAAATAATTCCTTCTTCAATACGTGAAAGATCGAGCAGATCTCCAATCAGCGAAATCAATCCTTTTGTTTTTTCCCTGGCACGGGAAAGAATGTGCTGATCTTGCGCAATGTCTTCACCCACCATGTCTTTGATGACAAGGGCCAGTTGTTCATGGATGGTAGACAATGGTGATCGCAATTCGTGTGAAACCTTTGCAACGAATTCTGATTTAAGCTGGTCCAAAAGTTTCATGGCGGAAATATCCACGATATTCAGTACTGCTCCTAAACATTCCTTTCTTTCCCCCAAAACCGGCTGTCCTCTGGCCAAAAGATGTTTTTCACCGCCAAGAGAAAACTCATGGTCCGGGATATCATCATAGTCCACATGTTTCCCTTGGGAAATTTCCATGATAAGACGACAGAGATTTTCGTCCGGCAGATAGTCCTCTATCCGGTTGCCGGCTTTCACGTCGGTATCAAGACCCAGAAGCTGTTTGAAGGCGGGATTCATCAACACCACTCGACCCTTGGGATTGGTCACCATAACGCCGCTGGGGAACGATTCAATAATGGTGCGGATACGGCTTTTTTCCGTATCCAGATCAGATAATGTCCTGTTTCTTTCCAGCTCGAGCTTTTCAGCCTCTCGAATGAAATGAATCTTCTCCCAGGCCCGATTGACGACGATTCTGAGCTGATCCGGCTCAAAGGGTTTGGGAATGAAATCATAGGCCCCTTGTTTCATGGCTTCGATGGCCGTTTCTACCGTAGCATATCCCGTAATCACGATAACTTGAATTTTTGTGTTCTGCTTCCGAATGCGCTCTAATACTTCCAGCCCGTCCATGCCCGGCATCTTTAGATCAAGAAGCATAATGTCGACGCTTTTTTTATTCAGGATATCCAGTGCTTCGTCTCCACGAGACGCCTTTTGGACCTGATAACCGACTCGAGAAAGAATACGTTCAGATGCATCACGAATGTCCTGCTCATCATCAACAACTAATACCAAGGCGTCAGGTCTTATTTCCACTTTCGTCTCCTTCATCATGTTTAGACCCAATGGGAAGCTCTATCGTAAAGGTCGTTCCTTTTCCGGGTGAACTTTCAGCACGGATATGACCGTCATGATTTTGAACGATTCGGTAGGCCAGACTGAGGCCAAGACCGGTTCCCTTTCCTTCGTCTTTGGTGGTAAAAAACGGTTCGAAGATTTGGGGAAGATGCTCTTCGGATATTCCCGGACCTGTATCAGATATGGCTATACAGACTCTGTTCATATCAGGAAGCAAACAGCTTTTTATTGTAAGCGTTCCCCTTCCTTCCATGGCTTGTGCTGCATTTAGGACAATATTCATAA
>PKTV01000506.1 GCA_002868985.1 Desulfobacteraceae bacterium
AAGCGCGTATTTTGATCCGGTTTGCATTCGAAAAACGTCTAAAAAAACGGGCCTGAACACAGATGCATCCCACCGTTTCGAACGTGGCGTGGACCCAAACGGAACCATCACTGCATTAAATCGGGCAACACAACTCATTGCTGAAATCAGCGGCGGCAAATGTGTTAAAGGGGTCATCGATGAATATCCGCTTCCCTTTTCTGAAACAACCATTGATATAAGTACCCGGCGCTTAAACCGGCACCTGGGCACCCGGCTGGATACCGTTGCCATAGAAAAATATTTAAAGTCGATTGAATTTGAAGTTAAAAAAATGGACGAGGACAAACTTCAGGTCACGCCTCTCTCATGCAGAGTCGATATCAGAAGATTTGAAGATATTTCGGAAGAAATTGCCCGACTATTCGGCTACAATAATATCGAAACAACGTTTCCACTGATACCTGCCGAAGCCAGACATCCCGACAAAAAAATTGATTTAAGGGACCGAACAAAAGTCCTGATGACCGGCCTGGGATTCAGTGAGGCCATAAATTACAGTTTTATCAGCAAACAGTCTTGCGATAACCTCGAACTTCCTCCGGATGATCCCAAAAGAAAGATGGTGGACATCCTCAATCCGATCTCTGAAGATCAGGCGGTTATGCGAACATCTCTCATCCCGGGTCTTCTTGAAACGATGAAACTCAATATATCGGTACAAAATAAAAATCTTAAGCTTTTTGAAATCGGCAATGTCTTTTTTCACACAGGCCAAAAGGACAATCAGCCTGATGAAGTTGAAATGCTGGCAGGGCTCTGGACAGGAACCAGAATCGATTCGGCATGGTCCTCCAAGGAGACCAATTGTGATTTTTTTGATACAAAAGGTGTGCTTGAAGAGCTCTTAAGAAACCTTGGAATTGAAAAGACAGCCTTTACACGGATGCCGCCGGAATTATGTTCATATACAACCCCTGGATTTACGGCACGAATTCTTGATGAAAATGAACCGATAGGCCTTGTGGGAGAGGTCCATCCTAAAGCACTTCGAAATTACGATTTGAAGCAAACGGCATTTATCTTTGAGCTTAATTTCGACCGGCTCATTCAATCGGTTCCGGACAAGAAATCCGCCCGTCCCATCCCAAAATTTCCGGCGACATCAAGGGACATCACACTTATCATTGACAATGCTATTGAAACGTATAAAATTATAGAAACCGTCGAAATGCTCCAAGAAAAACTGGTGGAACATTTATATCTGTTTGATGTTTTTAGCGGGGGTCCGATTCCAAAAGGGAAAAAAAGTGTATCCTTTAGAATAACCTATAGATCTTCAGAAGAAACCTTGGAAGATAACAGGGTCAACCGTATTCACAAAACCATTACAAACCAGCTCATAAAAACGTTTGATGCAACCTTGCCGGCCGAATAATTTTACCTTAACTGAGCGTTTCAAAAAGTGACAGGAATATAAAAATAATACACAGGTTAAGTGGTTCAGGGTTCAATGTTCACGGTTTAGCAGCGACAACATCCCAACGTAAAAGGAGTTATAAAAATTCAGCAACACTTATCGGTTCACCCAATGGATGATTGCCGCAACTGGCTATAATCAGACCGAAATGAGCAGTAACGGAATGTCTTTTACAATCTTGAACGTTGAATTGGGAACCCGGAACCGATCCGTTTAGATATTAATTACAGATAACAAGCCATCTCAAAAATACATTGCTAAAATCGCTAATAGGTCTTTGTTAAAGCATTAAAATGCAGAACAATACACCCTATCAAAAAGAATTGCCGGACAAACTTTACTTTAAAGTTGGAGAAGTCAGCACGATTGTCGGCGTACCGGCATATGTTCTAAGATTTTGGGAGTCTGAGTTTAACAAAATAAATCCCAAAAGAACCCCCTCTGGCCAGAGATTGTATAGGAAAAAAGATGTAGAGCTGATTATATGGATCAAGCATCTCTTATATGAAAAAAAATTCACCATTGAGGGCGCCAAACAACGATTAAAAACGAAACCCACTGTACAAAGGGAAAAACCTCCTACCGACATTCTCCAAGAAATCTGCACCGAACTTCAACAAATCCGCGATCTTTTAACCTGATCCGTCTCTCATCTTTACCTTTAAAATTATTATTGAAAAATATTGACAATACATATCTTATGTAATAGTTTTGCGTTTATGGATGGGCGGGCATAACTCAGTGGTAGAGTACAAGCTTCCCAAGCTTGGAGTCGCGAGTTCAAATCTCGTTGCCCGCTCCATTGAAGGTCGCCTTTTCATGATAAAGGTTGCTGAGTGTAGATTCTGGCAATGTAGGTGTGATTTGGATTTAATTTTTCTCGCATGGGTAATTAAATGAACAGGTAAAGTTTTTCAATCCACCAATAGATCTACCTGTATGAGAAGAAACGGGCGACAGCCCGTTTTTGTTTTTTTTATGGCGTGCGAGTTGAAAGACCATTGAAAATGAAAAGAGGAAAAAAGGGCCATAAAAAACCGAAAGACAAAAGCCGGAAACAAAATAATTGGTCACCGGATAATATGAAAAAAATGATTGCCCAAACAAAAGATTTATTAGATCCACTGTGTGAGGCCGAGGGGATGGAACTGGTGCACCTGGAGTGCCAACGTGAAGCCGGAGGTAGAATACTTCGTCTTTATATCGACAAACCCGGTGGGGTGACCTTGGATGATTGCATATATATCAGTCGTCAATCGAGTGACATGTTAGATGTATATCTCGAAGACACGGGATCGTTCAATCTTGAAGTCTCATCGCCGGGACAGAATCGGCCGCTGGGAAAAAAGCGAGACTTTGACAGATTCAAAGGAAACCGGGTAACTATCAGAACCACCCCGTCTGTTGGCGGTAAAAAGAAAATTAATGGTGTTCTGCTGGGCATATCAGAAGATGTGGTAAAAATTTCCATCGATGATCAAATAGTGGATATTCCGTATCATGAAATTGTAACAGCCAGGCTTGCAGGTAACATCCTTAACCCGGATATTTCATGATTGAAAGTAAAAAACTTAGATCCAGACGCCGCCCCGGAGGGGCTCTGCCCTGGCGGAAAGACCAGATTTTCAGTGACCGAATAAATAATAGTGGAGACAACGGATGTTTATATCAGACATAAAGCGCGTCGTCGATCAGGTGAGTCGAGACAAGGGCATTAACCGTGAGATTTTAATCAAGGCTCTTGAGGAGGCTTTAGTATCTGCTGCGAGGAAAAAATTTGGGAGCAGCGTCGATATTGAAGTTCAATACAATGAATCGACCGGCGAAATAGAGGTCTTCCAGTTTAAAGATGTTGCCGAAATCGTTACAGAACCTGACCTGCAAATCAGCATGAAAGAGGGACGAAAGCTGGATCCGGAATGTGAAGTCGGCGATAGCCTCGGGACAAAAATGGACACTTCCACCTTCGGGCGCATCGCTGCTCAGTCTGCCAAGCAGGTCATTATACAGAAAATGAAAGATGCTGAAAGAGATGCCGTCTATTCCAGCTTTATTGACAGAAAGGGTGAAATCATCAACGGAATCGTTCAGCGTTTTGATCGGAACGATATTATCGTTAATCTTGGGCATACAGAAGGAATCCTTCCAACTCGAGAACAGATCCCAAAGGAATCCTACCGTCGGGGCGATCGCATCAGGGCATACATTGTTGATGTCCTATACGACACACGCGGTCCGCAAATTGTTCTTTCCAGAACGCATCCTGACTTTTTAATCGCCCTTTTTAAAACAGAGGTGCCGGAAATAAACGAGGGGATCGTCACCATTATCGGGGCCACACGTGAACCCGGGATACGGGCAAAATTTGCAGTAGCTTCAAACGATTCTGATATAGATCCCGTTGGCGCTTGCGTCGGAATGAAAGGCAGCCGTGTACAAAACGTTGTGCAGGAACTCAGAGGTGAAAAAATAGATATTATTCCATATCATATTGATCCTGCAAGATTTGTGTGCAATGCACTTTCACCTGCGGAAATTTCAAGGGTTATCATAGACGAAGAGAATCGTTCCATGGAAGTCATCGTTCCTGATGAATTTCTTTCAATAGCCATTGGGAAAAAAGGACAGAATGTGCGACTGGCTTCAAAGTTGACCAAATGGCACCTCGATGTCATTAGTGAAACACGTTACAGCGAAGCCATGCAGGACGGATATGATTCTTTGGTATCACTGCCGGATCTTGGAATCAGTCTGGCGGATGCATTGTATGAAAAAGGCTTTTTTTCTGCATATGAACTTAGCGAAGCCTCTGTAGAAGATCTGACTCAAATAAGAGATGTTGATGAAGAAAAAGCCATCCAACTGATTGAGGCTGCAAAAAAGTATCTATTAAGCAAAGATAAAGGCGATGGAACATCCAAAGAAGCTATACCGGAAGAAGAAGATGGGCACAGTGAGATATCGGAGGTATCGGATTCTTTAAAAGCCTCTGAAGACCCGACCGGCAGCGATGAGGACAATGAGATATCGGAGGTATCGGATTCTCCCAAAGCCTCTGAAGACCAGACCGGCAGCGGTGAGGATGTGTCCAAGCAAACGATATTATCGGACGATAAAGAAAAAGATTCTGCTGAACAATAAAATAATCATACGGACAAATAAATCGTTAGACAAAAATAAAGAACATCAAATAAAGAAAAAAACTCTGTTTGAAGATGACAACCCAATGAATGTCAGGGGATAGAAAACCAACACACACAACAGGCTACAAATAAATAACTTTAGGGGGGATTGGATGGCAAAGATCAGGATATATGAACTTGCCAGGGATCTTAACATGACCAATAAAATGCTTCTTGAAAAAATACGGGATATGGATATTGACGCAAAAAGCCATATGAGTTCTCTCGACGATGAAATGTTAACCCGTATCAGAGGAAAGATTCTTGGTTCGCCAGAAAAAGAAATTGAGGAAACGCGTATAAAGCCGACACTGATCAGAAGGCGTAAAAAACGTGTCCGACAAAAGCCGGTTACAATTGAAACAAGTGCTGATGCTGAGCCGGAATTGCGTCCCGAGAAGATAGAAGTTAAGGATCAAATATCTGAAAAAATTCTTGAAGACAAAGAACTGCCCCCTGAAAAGAAAGAGGTCCCTGAAATAGCGGCTGAAGAAACCGCAGGTATAGAAAAAGAAAGTGTTAA
>PKTV01000338.1 GCA_002868985.1 Desulfobacteraceae bacterium
CTTTTGGCTGGGCACAGGATCCGGATCAGCCCATTTAAGCCGGGCATGCCCGGTTCCCAAAATAGCCAGCAATTCACTGTTGACTTTTGATATCTCATTCGCAGACAACGTTTCAGATTTAAGCTTTGAGATTTGGGCCGTAAGCATTAAATCAACCACTTCTATAAGAACAGGATTCAGCCCCACCCGCCGTCCCAGTTCTTTGATTTTTTGGGCATACACATAGGGAAGACACGACCCGATCAGAATCCGGTTCGGTTTTTGTTTTTCCACCCGTTCAACAAGGTTTTCCCATCCCGTGACCGTACAGGTTTGCTCAAAAAACTCGACCCGCTCTACAGCGGGGTCGACCTTGAGACATCGAACAAGCTGTTGCATGTCGAGAAGCTTCGAAAGCAGATCACCGCAGGTGCAGACAGCGATCAAAATTCTAGGCGGTTCCTGAGAAATATCCGGAAATGGCTCGACGGGTGTAATTTCAGGACTAAGGCTACCTCCGGCGGCATGAATGATGCGGGATGCAGACAAAGCAGCGGCAGAAGCCTGAATGACAGATTCACTGATGTCCTTAAGGCCGGAGAAGGAGCCTCCCAATACGATCCCTTCCTTACTTGTTCGCGTGAATGAAAAGGGTTCGGTCTGACCGAACCCCCATTGATTGAGCGGCATTTCCACCATTTCGGCCAGAGCTGTGGTACCCAAAGCCGGCCTCTGGCCCACGGAGAGCACAACCATGTCAAAGATCTCTTCTAAATGAGTGCCGGAAAAATCAACATGCCTGATAAAGAGATCGCCGCTGTTTTCATCATATAAAACGGAATGGACACGCCCCTTTTCAAATCGAACGCCGTGTTCGGTTTCCGCCCGGTCACGGTACCGCTGAAAGGATTTCCCGAAGGTACGCATATCCATATAAAAGATGGCTGCTTCCAGCGTCCCTCCGGCTCTTTCCTTGGCCACAAGGGCTTCTTTGATAGCATGCATACAGCAGATGGACGAACAATAGTCGGCGTCTATCTGGATGTCTCGCGATCCCACACACTGAAGCCAGGCCACTTTACGCAGCGGTTTACCGTCGGAAAGCCTCACCAGGCGACCCTGATTCGGTCCAGTCCCACTTAAAATCCTTTCGAACTCAAGGCTTGTTACCACATTCGGATATATGCCGTACCCATACGTGTTCTTGCTGTCGGAAGGATCAAAATAAGATGTACCGCCGCAGAGAACCAGAGCGCCGACCTCCATCAGGGGTTCTTTGCTTGCTTCAAGATCCTGATATGTTCGGATGATCATAGGGATAAGAGTATCGGGATCGAACGGTTTGAGGAGATAGTCCATCGCCCCTATTTTCATGGCTTCTACAGCGGTCTCTACCGTGGCATAGGCAGTCATCATGACAACACTAAGGTCGGGGAAAACCTCTTTGGCCTTCTGAAGGAGCTCCACACCGTCCATTCCCGGCATTTTGATATCTAAGAGCATCAGCTCGTACGCTTGTTTTGACAAATGATTCAGGGCTTCCGGACCCGATGCAGCCATATCGACGCTAAAACCTTCATCTTCTAACCAGGCCCTAAGGGAATCGCGCATGATCAATTCGTCGTCCACCACCAGGATTCGAAAATCTTTGCGGACTTCTTCTAAAAGCTTGATGGCGCCGGTAGGACATATTGCTTCACATTCCCCACACCGACTGCAGGCCATTCTATCGATAATATACGCGTTGGGAATCGCATGCGGAACCGGAAGGTAGATGGCCTTTCGACCGGATAGACCAGCGTTAAAAGAGTCCGGAACCTCAACCGGACAGACCTTCACACACTCACCGCAACCGATACAAAGGGAAGGATCAACAAGGTTTGGCTTCCGGCGAAGTGATACCTGAAAGTTGCCCGGTTCGCCTTCCACGGAGACAAGTTCGGTGGACAAACGGATGTCTATGTTCTCATGGAAAAGCCCTTTGCGAAGGCAATATTGGGACGATGTATCCCGATCCACCATCGGAAGCATCTTGCACATGCCGCAGCGATCGGTGGGAAACTGATAATCGAGCTGGCTGAGAATCCCTCCGATATGTGGTGACTGGTCAACGAGGGTCACACCATAGCCGAATTCCGCAAGATCCAGGGCAGCCCGGATACCGCTGATTCCGGCCCCCACCACAAGTGCTTTACCGATTTTTTTCTTCATAATAAGCTTCCTCAGCCGATTGCTTTATCCCATTTTCATCAGTCAATGGGGGTATAAAATATTCTAATTATCCTGTTACTAATAAGTAAGTTAGATACTCGACGTAAACCTTACCAAAGCAAATGTTTTTTAAGCCTTCTCACAAGTGCCTAAGGTTTGAAGCGATCTAAAGTGCCTAAAGTTGAGGTAGCGCTAACGCGCTGTCATTAAAATATAATTGGCCAAAATTTTCCTTAATTTTAGCTCACTTTAGGCACTTTCAACTTTTTCTGATTCAATATCAAAGTCAGCATATCAGTAAAAAATGTCGAGTAAGCTTTGTACTTCTTAGTAATCCTTTCAAGCTGCTTTTCCGATTCCAACAACCTCGGCAAGCTCGTCTTCACGGAATACTGACAGCGGAAGATCTTCCTCAATACTGCGACCAGCCTCGTACTCAAAAGCTTTTTGTGTATGATATGAAACGGTTCTAAAAAGTTCCATCACAGGAATGTCGTTGGGACAGGCATTGGTGCACTGACCGCATCCGACACATGAGGTGCTCATGTGGGCAATCCGGGTCAGGTGGTAAAAGACGGTATCAGTGGGCATTTTGATAACACCCTTGCGATTGGCCCATCTAAGGTACTGAACAGGATCATGGTTAAAAACATCCGTAACAAAGACACATTCCTTGCAATAGCAGACCGGACAGGCAACCCTGTAGTTGTAGCAATTTACACACTCGGCAAAATAGGTGTTCAGTTTCTCCAGGCTGTTTGTGGCCTCGGTGGTCTCGGCAAACATTTTATCGCGATAGGCGGTTCGTTCAGCGACCAGAGATTCAACGGCAGCGGAACGTTCCGGTGGTTCCTCTGTGTCAAAAAGATCAAGGCTATCATAAAGTGCTTCTCCTTTAGGCGTCCGGGCTTGAATCAAAACGTGATTGTCGGTATCGACCCCGAAAAGTCCGATTAAAATATCTGCATTGTTGGGGATCGGATTTTCGCAGGCTTTGCAGGCAGGAGCGAGACCAAATCCTTCTATAGTCAAATTTTTTCCGGATAAGGCGTCTTTGTAAAACCTTGAAGTGAATTTTTCTTCTTTTTTTCCAACGATCTCAATATAATCGCCATTCTTGAAAGCACCCAGACAGTCGATTCCTACCAGTACCACCTCTTCGATTCGACCTTGCTTTAGTTTCACCAGTTCGACAAACGCACGTATCTCGCAGGGGCGTAAAACAACCGCAACTTTTGCGCCCATGGGCTTACGTGTGAGCCGGGAAACGATTTTGGCCGCATTCAAGGGGAAAACCGGTGCCAAAGGGTCGGTGCCGTTCAATTGTTCAGGATCCGTCACCAGTGTTGGCATCACCACATTTTTCGCAGTGAGATGTTGTGGAACCAGGATTGCACTGATATCTTCCAACTGGAGGATGGATCGAAAAGAATCTCGTAGAGTTGTCAACAGATCGCCGTCTTTTACGTTGATTTTCGCTGTTTTCACTGTCCGTTTCCTCCAAGTTTGTCATTGATCATTGGTCATCAGGATAAATAACGAATGACTGTTAAATTACCATGGCTGCTTTCGCCTCATTGGGACCCAGCGTTCTAACCTGTGCCACCATGTCATGAATGGTTTCGGCGAACTGGATGCCGTCACTGGCGCCAATCCAGGTCAACCTGAGCCGCTCATCTCCAAAGCCGAATTGGGAAAGGATCTCTTTGAGAAGCTTGATCCGCCTCCGAGCCTTGAAATTTCCGTTGATATAATGGCAGTCTCCGGGGTGACATCCGCTGACCAGGACCGCATCGGCCCCCTCAAGCAGGGCCTTGATCACATATTTGGGGTCAACCATGCCGGTGCACATGACCCGAATCAACCTCACATTGGCAGGATATCCCAATCTGGCAGTTCCAGCCAGATCCGCAGCGGTGTACGTGCACCAGTTGCAAACAAAAGCAATGATGGTCGGTTCGAAGTTAGCCATAATCTCCTCTCTTCTAGTATTTGGTATTTAGTGTTTGGTGTTTGGTATAAGTGACAAAATACTAAACACTATTTACATTCCGACGGTGTGCAGCGAATCAACGATCCCTTCGAGTTCTGCAAGTATCTGCTTCTCGTTGAAATGTTTAACCTGTGCCGCACCGCTTGGACAGAATCCGGCACAACTTCCACATCCTTTGCATAGGGCTTCATTGACCACCGAGACACCCATACGGGCATTATACTCTATGGCAGTATACGGACAGAGCTCGATGCAGGTCCGGCATCCGGCACACACATCCGGATCGATCCACGATATGATTGGAGCAACCTTCACCTTCCCAAGAGTGGCCAATGCCAGGGCTTTGACGGCGGCTCCGGAAGCCTGGGAAACCGCATCCGGAATATCTTTGGGGCCCTGACAGGCTCCGGCAAGGAAAACACCGTCCGTAGCTGTATTCAAGGGACCCAGTTTGGGGTGTTCCTCCAGAAAGAACCCATCTGCACCCTGGTTGACACCAAAGATCCTGCCCATTTCGTGAGCATCGCTACGAGCCTCCATGGCGACGCAAAGGACAGCCATATCTACCGGAATCCTTAAACGTCTTCCCAAAAGTGTGTCTTCTGCAATGGCAATGAGTTTACCTTCCTCTTCCGGTTTGACAGCCTGGTCGGTAATCTCAGCCACCTTGCCACGAATGAACCGTGTACCCTCTTCCTGACACCGTTTATAAAATTCTTCGTAGCCTTTGCCAAAACATCGCATGTCGATGTAAAAATTATAAACCTGGGTGTCGTGACCGACCTTCTCATGAATTAAATGGGCATACTTGAGGGCGTACATACAGCAAACACGGGAGCAGTATTCATGATAGTTCACATCCCGGCTGCCGATGCAGTGTAAAATGGCCACGCTTTTCGTGGTTCGGGTAAAATCCCCGTTATCATCTCTGATATA
>PKTV01000515.1 GCA_002868985.1 Desulfobacteraceae bacterium
GTCATCTCCAATTGAGTCGGTGTGATTCCAAAGGGTACAAGGGGTCAAGGATTCAAGGGTTCGAGTGAAATGCTTTAAAAAACACTGAAGGATCCAAGGTGTCGAGGGTCCAAGGATTCAAGTGAAAAGCAAAAAAATATTCAAAGAAAGAAACCCAGATTTTGTTGGCAGGGGATTTAGATTTAATTGAAAAAGGTGAATTGGGTACACTAAAATAAGACATCGCAGAAATCGAAAGAATGTTGAAAGCGTTGATAAAGTCTTTAGAAAACAAACCCTTGACCCCTTGAGTCCTTGGACCCTTTTCTCCAACTAAGTTGGAGAAGAACTATAAACTGTTTCTGAAAGGAGTACTATAATGATTCTCGACATCGGATTCGAAACCATGCCAAGAGAAGATCTCGAGGCCATCATACTGCGACGGCTCAAGGCAACGATTGATCGTGTCTACGCAAATGTAGCGTTTTATCGTAAAAAATTTGAAGAAAACAATCTAACACCCAATGACATTAAGTCCCTTGAAGATTTAAAACGAATTCCGTTTACCGTAAAAGAGGATTTGAGGGACAATTACCCTTTCGGCATGTTTGCCGTTCCCATGGACAATGTCGTACGTATCCATGCCTCGTCCGGCACCACAGGAAAACCCACTGTTGTGGGGTATACGGCCAGGGATGTCAATACATGGGCTGAACTGATGGCCAGGTCACTGGCCGCCGGCGGAGCAACCCGGGGAGACATCATTCACAATGCTTATGGCTACGGACTCTTTACAGGAGGTCTGGGAATCCACTATGGAGCGGAAAAACTCGGCGCTTCAGTCATTCCGGTTTCAGGAGGTAATACAAAGCGGCAAATTGTCATCATGAAGGATTTTGGTCCCACAATATTGACGGCGACGCCCTCGTACGCGCTTCACCTCGCGGAAGTCGCCGAAGATGTGGGGGTATCTTTTAAGGATTTTAAGTTTAAATATGGAATATTCGGGGCTGAACCCTGGTCTGAAAATATGCGTGAGGAGATCGAACGAAAACTGAACCTGGTTGCAGTGGATATTTACGGCTTAAGCGAAGTGATCGGCCCCGGGGTTGCCATTGAGTGTCATGAAGCGAAACAGGGCCTTCACATATTTGAAGATCATTTTATCCCTGAAATCATTAACCCTGCAACAGGAGAAGTTCTCCCTTACGGTGAAACCGGTGAACTTGTTTTTACGACCATCACCAAGGAAGCATTTCCAGTTATCCGTTACAGGACGCGCGACATTACGTCGCTGAATCCCGAGCCGTGTATATGCGGACGGACCCATATTCGCATGAACAAGGTCAGCGGGCGTACAGACGACATGTTGATCATCAGAGGCGTCAATGTATTTCCTTCACAGATCGAGAGTGTCCTGATGGAAATGGAAGAAGTTGAACCGCATTATCAGCTTATTGTTGACAGGGAAGATAAGCTGGATACACTGACCGTTCTACTTGAAGTCGGTGAACGTCTCTTTTCTGATGAAGTAAAACACCTTCAGGAACGGGAAAGAACAATAGCAAAGAACATAAAAGATTATCTTGGCGTTTCAGCAAAAGTAAAACTGGTAGAACCAAAGGTAATCGCTCGAAGCGAGGGGAAAGCTGTGCGAGTGATTGACAATCGTAAACTATAGAATGAAGGTTCAGGGTTCAGAGATCAGAGGTCAGGTTTCCCCGATAAATCGGGATTTCCACTTCGCTCCAACAGGTGTCAGGGTTCAAGGTTCAGGGCTTGCCCGCCTGCGGGTTCAGGGGAAGTAAAGTTCAAAACAGAACGCTCAAAGGCAAAGGGCGATCAAAAGACCAATCATAAGGAGGACAGATATGCGGGCGGAACAGATTTCAGTCTTTTTGGAAAATAAGGCTGGACGTTTGGCTGAAGTTACAGGGATTCTTTCCGAAGCGAACGTGAACATCAGAGCGCTTGCCGTGGCGGACACATCCGATTTCGGTGTACTTCGTCTCATTGTAGACGATAATATAAAGGCGGTTAAGGCGCTTAAAAATCGTGGATTTACCGTGGGAAGAACCGATGTTGTGGCAGTAGAAGTGGAAGACAGGCCCGGAGGTCTTCATCGATTACTGGATATGTTTAACAAATCCGAAATAAACGTGGAATACATGTATGCCTTTGTTCGGCACAGCGGTGAGAATGCCGTCATGATATTTCGATTCGACAATATCGATGAGGCCGTTAGGGTACTTGAAGAAAACAAGGTGAAAGTCATTAACGGCAGTAAAGTTTACACCCTGTAATACGGATTGAACTGTTTAATTTGGCTGATATAGGAGAATCTCCGGTCCCAGCCAAGGGTTCACAAAACAATAAGTTCGCAATTTTAGGAACATCGATATCCGACCGGATAGGAAAGAAAATGCAGAAATATTCAGTATATTTCTATTTTTCGAAACGACGTCGGATGGGATGTATCAGCATCTAAAATGTGAAATTATTTTTGAGCGAGGCCAAAGGTTTCGGATGAGATCCATTTGAAACCAAATATTGTTATTCCAGTATTCCAATACCCCAACTGGATAACATTATCGGGTGGACGATAATGTCAGTTTGATTGTAAGCGAAGTGTGGTTTCCAAGACATTGGTAGTGTTAAACATTTGAGAAAAGGAGGCGTAGATGACACTCAAGAGAATTTCTATTTTTGCAACAATTTGTCTATTCTGTCTGGGATTGATAGTTAGTCCGGCAATGGCTTTCAAGGGGACCTATAAAGTGGGCGCCGTATTTTCCGCAACCGGTCGCACCTCTTTTTTGGGGGATCCTGAGAAGAAAACCGCTGAAATGCTCGCAGAAGAGATCAACAAAGCCGGTGGCATTAACGGCCACAAGCTGGAGTTGATTGTTTACGATACCGAAGGCGATGCGACAAAATGCAATCTGGCGGTTAAAAAACTCATTACCCAGGACAAGGTCTGTGCAGTGATCGGTCCTTCATTGAGCGGGACGTCTCTGGCGGTTGTGCCTTTGGCTGAAAAATATAAAACGCCTCTGGTTTCCTGTGCAGCAAGTTATAAAATCGTTCATAATGACAAGACCGGCAAACCGTATAAATGGGTCTTTAAAACGCCTCAAACCGATACCATGGCCGTAGAAGCGATTTATACACGGCTGCAA
This sequence comes from Desulfobacteraceae bacterium, assembly GCA_002868985.1. Lineage (GTDB taxonomy): Bacteria > Desulfobacterota > Desulfobacteria > Desulfobacterales > UBA11574 > UBA11574. The sequence continues at coordinate 3,159 of PKTV01000515.1, forward strand.
AAAAGCGGCATCAATAAGATCGCCATCATCAGTGTGACTTCAGGGTTTGGCGCCAGCGGCCGTGGTGAACTCATCCGACTTGCTCCCAAGTATAAAATGAATATTGTCGCCGATGAAAAATACGGACCCAAAGATACGGATATGACGGCACAGCTGACCAAAATCAAGGGCAAAGCGCCCAAGGCCATTATCAACTGGTCTGTGGGCCCGACCCAGGTTACGGTGCTCCGCAACTCCAGAGATTTGGGAATGACCGGCATTCCGTTTTATCAGAGTCATGGCTTTGGCAGCCGCAAAAATATCGAACTCGCGGCAGGGGCGGCAGAAGGCGTTTTTTGCCCTCTGGGTTCATGTAATATCGCCGGGCTACTTCCGGCAAACCATCCGCAAAAAGGTGTGACCAGCAAGTACATGAAAGACTATATGGCCAAATATAAGGAACCGCTGTCTTCATTCGGCGGTCATGCGTGGGATGCGCTGAGCATGGTGGTAAAAGCCCTAACGAATGTCGGTGACGACAAAGCAAAGATTCAGGGCTATCTTGAAAATCATATCAAAGGTTTCGTCGGTCAGCATGGTATATTCAATTACTCTCCCGACGACCATAACGGCCTGACGAAAGATGCGTTTAATATGGTCGTTGTAAAAGATGGAGACTGGGCATTGGCAGACTGATTTTTACCCTTATTGATCGTAAACAGAACCCTAACGTTGCAAAAGTTCAGGATGCCGTAAGTCAAAGGCGTCCAAATGATATGTATAACATATAGAAATGTTTTAATATATTGGCATATTTTTTTATGCAACGATAGGGAAAATTTTTGATCATTTAACGTCTTAGATTCTTTCAACATTTTTTCTGTGAGGGTGGTGTTCCATTTAACCACCCTCGCTTTTTAATCAAACCTCAATTGACCGGTTTTTTTTACGATCAATTGAGGTCAAATTCTGTTTTAACCTATGGAAACGATAACACTATCAGGGCAGCTCTTTCAATACCTGATCACCGGCATTACCGTAGGCAGTGTCTATGCCATGGTGGCCGTGGGATTTAACATCATCTATAATGTGACCGAGATCATCAATTTCGCCCAGGGCGAATTCGTCATGCTGGGGGGGCTGATCATGGTCTTTTTTCACGTTGTCGCTGGGCTTCCTTTAATTATGGCTTTCCCGGCCACAGTTATTCTTGGGACACTGGTGGGGATACTTTTAGACCGGTTGGCGATCCGCCCCATCCGCCGGCCCTCGGTGCTTACGCTGATTATCGCCACCATTGCAGCGTCGATTCTGATCAAGGGCGCAGCCATGTTTATCTGGGGCAAGGACCCTTATGATCTACCGGCGTTTTCCGGGCGTAATCCCATCACTGTTTTTGGGGCCGTGATTCAACCCCAGTATTTGTGGGTGATCGGTTTTCTAATCATTATTGTCATTGTTTTGTCGATCTTTTTTGATCGAACCATTGTCGGAAAGGCCATGAGCGCCTGTGCGGACAATCCGAACGCGGCCAGCCTGGTGGGGATCAATGTCAAACAAATGATTTTGTTGTCCTTTGCCCTTTCAGCGGCCATTGGGGCGGTGGCCGGTATTACCGTAACACCTATATCCCTTATGGAATACGATCGGGGAGCCATGCTGGCGGTGAAGGGATTCGGTGCGGCCATCCTTGGAGGACTGGGAAGCTTTCCCGGGGCTATTCTGGGGGGACTTATTATGGGAAGCATCGAATCATTCGGTGCCGGAGTGATCAGCTCGGGATATAAAGATGCTTTTGCGCTGATCGTGCTTCTGATCGTCCTGTTTTTTAGACCCAGTGGAATTTTAGGGAGTATAGAGATCAGCAAGATCAAAAGGTTTTAAGGATGTCACTAATCGGAAAAATTCCCACAACCGTCTTTGTGCTCTTTATCATTGCCTTTCCATGGGTTGCCCATAAAATTCCCTCTATCGAA
>PKTV01000488.1 GCA_002868985.1 Desulfobacteraceae bacterium
CGTCAATGCTGGTTGCCACCGAAAGCATCACCAATGTCATTCCTTTTGTATAATCTTTTATCGGTTTTTCGTCTTTACCATACTGGAAGGCCTCTTTAATCATGTGGACACCCACAAATGCCAGCAAGCCGAAAGCGATCCAATGATCATAATGTTTGATATAGCTCCGTATGGATAAACCCGCACTCCAACCGATAATTGGCATGAGGGCCTGAAACAGTCCGAAATGCCAGGATAAACGGAACATTTGTCGCGAATTGACATTTTTCAAGTTTACGCCGGTTGCTATTGAAACCGCAAAAGCATCCATGGCAAGAGCCACTGCAATGGCAAGAATTTTTATAAATTCCACAATTATTCTTAACTGTTATATAAAGTTAGATAAATTCTTCTTAAAACAAGGCCTCACCTCTGATCTGTCATTGAGGCCAAATAGCCCCTTTACGCTCCTCAACGAAGTAGCAAAAACGGCGCCATTCGAACTCCCGAAACGAAACCGGACAACGGAGTTTAACTTTATGTTCACTGATACCGATCACTTCCCAGTCACCCTTGCGGGGTCCGTCTTCAATGTTTAGTTTTTCACCCACTTTGAAAGCATACGGCTTGAATACCACAACATTATGTTTTTCCATATCAATCTCCATAAATTTTTGTTATCTTTTTTGTATTAATGGGGTTCTTTTTAAAAAATCGATTTGAAGCCTCCCTGCCTTAATGGGCGGGGGTTCTGCCTTACGGCAGTGCTTCGCGCCCGGGTATGGATTATTTCCCGAAAATAAAATCGTATTCTGATGTTACAGAATCAGAAACGACATATTAACATTTAAGCAATATCTTATGCAATATCTATGGCGTCCTTTTGCATTTTAAACCGAGGGCTTCTCCAAAATTAAAATAATGGAGGAATGGCGAACTGGAATAACGCTTGATTTATACCTATAAAATATATAAATCGAAGGTCAAACATTATTAATAAGGATGAGTCAGATGACGCTAAACTTTGAAGCGATCAGTTTGAATAAGCAAAACGAATATTTGGACAAATTTTACCGATGCCCCCGGAAGTCTTCTGATTATAGCTTTGTTAATTTGTGGGGATGGTCGGATGAGTATGGACTTTATTGGGCATGGTCGGATAATGTCGTCTGGATAAAACAGACGATTCCAAATGAAGTATTTTGGGCGCCGATAGGGTTATGGCCGGACATTGACTGGGGCCGATGTTTTGACAAATATTTCGACGAACCGATCACCTTTCTCCGTATCCCTGAAGAATTGCTTCGGGTATGGGAGAAAAACATTAAAGACCGTATTCGAAGTGAGGATGAAAGGGCTCAATGGGATTACATTTACGATGTCAAAGAACTCATCGAACTAAAAGGCAATCGCTATCATAAAAAAAAGAACCTGGTGAACCAATTCAAAAAAAAATATGACTATCAATACATTCCTTTTGATTCAAAGATGATCGATATGGCTCTGGCCATGCAGGAAGATTGGTGCACTTGGCGGGATTGCGAGTCGTCCGAAGCGCTGTCCGCTGAAAACCGAGCGATTTCAAGAATTCTTGACAACTGGCAAACGATTTATGGCCTAACCGGCGGTGCACTTTTGGTCGGGCAAGAAATGGTTGCCTACACCATTGCCGAACAATTGTCGCAAGATATGATCGTGATCCATTTCGAAAAAGGAAACCCGGAGTATAAAGGCGCGTATCAGGCAATTAACCAGATGTTTCTTGAACATAACGGCGAACAGTTTAATTTCGTAAATCGTGAACAGGATCTCGGTGATGAAGGACTTCGCAAAGCGAAATTATCGTATCATCCGGTCGACTTTGTAAAAAAATACCGGGTGACTCTGAAATAAGCAACTCTCATGAAAGGAGCAACCATGCGGCCTGTATGCTTGATCATTCGTGACGGATGGGGATATAGCGAGATCGCGCAAGGCAACGCGGTACTTGCGGCCAAGACACCCAATATCGACCTGTACAAAACCATCTATCCATGGACACTTTTGGACTGTGCCGGAGAACCTGTTGGCCTTCCGGATGGATATCAGGGATCATCGGAAGTGGGACACCTAAACATGGGTGCCGGCAGAATCGTCATTCAAGAACTCAAGCGTATTGACGACGGATTAAGCACAGGGGAACTTTTTGGAGTCAAAAAATGGAAAGCGCTGGTGAACAACTGGAAAGAACACCAAAGCCGTCTTCATTTGTTCGGTTTGCTCCAGGACGAAGGCGTACATGCACATCAGGAACATCTTTTTAAAATCATGCGTCGGGCAAGGATAGAATATCCCGATGGTCCCATTATCATCCATCCCTTTTTAGACGGGCGAGATACACCTCCGCGCAGTTGTCTGGAATACCTGGCAAAGCTCAATCATGTGATGGACGAGGTCGGCGGATGCTCCATTGGCACTGTAATGGGTCGATATTACGCAATGGATCGTTCCAGGAACTGGGGATTGACCGATATTGCCTATCATTGCATTATCGCCTGTGAAGGTCGTCGAGCCTCAAATGCTGAAACTGCGGTTAAGGAATCATATGAAAAGGACAGAACTCCGGATGATGTGGAGATGTTTGATGAATATATTCCCCCTTACGTGATCGGTAACTATGACGGTGTCAGGGATAACGATTGTATTTTGCACACCAACTACCGGCAGGATCGCGCCATCCAGCTCTCCATGGCCTTTATTGATCCAAAATATCCAGGAAAACTGAAAACAATTCGAAATATAACTTATGTTGGTCTTACACGGTACTGGGATGAATTTACGAATTACATGCTGGGTGCTATGGACGCGGGCGGAGGCATGGAACACCTCCTTGGTGAGGTGATTTCCCATGCAGGTTTTCGCCAGCTACGAATTGCCGAAACCCAGAAATTTCGTCATGTTACGAGTTTTTTTAACGGAAAAGCAACAACCCCATACCCAAACGAGGATCAGGTCGACGTTCCAAGCCGATTCGATCCAGCCACCTTTGCCAGTCATCCGGAGATGGAGGCTTACAATGTTACCGATGAACTTCTTAAAAGACTCCGAAACAACTCTTATCAATTTATTGCCGTAAATTTTGCCAACGGAGATATGGTCGGCCATACCGGTAACTTGAAGGCTGCCACAAAAGCCATCGAGGTGGTGGACGATTGTATCGGCAGAATTGTAGATCGGCTTCTTGAGCTTGACGCAAACATCCTCATCACTGCGGATCACGGCAACGCCGAACAAATGATCGACGATCAGACCGGTATGACCAAAACCAGCCATACCTTGAATCCTGTTGAGGTCATTTACCTTGCCAACGATTCCCGGGACAAGCGGCTTATTGCCCATGGAAAACTGTCGGATATCGCACCAACAGTTTTGTTTCTACTTGGTTTGGATATTCCCAAAGAAATGACCGCACAAAACTTGATTGTAACCTAAGTTGAATGATTGTAGAGGCTTGCCCACCTCACCGCGAGCAGCATCTTCGACTGGCAAGGTCGGCGCAGATAAGCCCCGGGTAGCAAGATCTCCGCTACGAGAAGTCTTGAGCGTAGCGAACTCCCGCCACGCGGGGAAAGGTGTCGTTTAGCCACAGTGAACGATGCTGGACGGTATCTGACGCAGTTCGAAGATCCCGCTTGCGGGGAGATGCAGTCATCCTCCTAAGGCGGATAAAGATCGGCAATTCCGAAGGGGTTCAAATTTTAAAAATATAAATCCATATCGTTCATTAAACATAAAAGAAGATTCTTTTTTAAAATCTGAAACACTCATTTTAGGTGTAAATATCGCCGCCTGATCCTCATGTTTTTTATAAGTTCTACAGCGTAATTCATCTCTTCCGATACACAATATGAGACATACTGTCTCAAAAAAAGTGCCCATCTCGCCTGTTTAACGCACACCTTTATTTATAAACCTATTCAATTTATTGACAATATTGATGTACAGGCGCCTACAAATATCCCTCTCAAATATGGCATGATATTTGATTATATAAATTACGTAAATTTTTTATCCTGATTATTAAATAAAAGAATCCGTTGTAAAACCATATGTCTTCTTAAAAGAGGAGAGAAGCCGTGGAAATGGAAAAAGCAATTCAGACAGCCATCGATTATGAAACAAAAATACGGGATATTTATCGGGATGCCGCTCAAAGCGTTCATGACCCGGAAGGTAAAAAATTTTTTAAAATGATGGGAGATGACGAGCAATATCACCTCGACTATTTGATGGAGAGTCTCAGATTGTGGAGAGAATCAGGGAAACTGTCAGCCGAGAAGCTGATATCCGCTGTTCCCTCAAAGGAAATCATCCAGAAAGAAACCGATAAAATCAAGGCCCATATGTCAAAAAAGAATCTTAGCAGCATTAAAGTCATTCTCAGCAGAGCCCTTCAAGCAGAAGTTGAAACCAGTAATTTTTACGGAAAAATGGTGAATGAAATGACCGATGAAGGTCAAAAAATGTTTTCCCGGTTTCTGGAGATTGAAGAAAACCACATTGCCGCGGTTCAGGCTGAGCTCGACTACATCACAAACACTGGATATTGGTTTGATTTCAAAGAATTCGATATGGAATAATTGTAAGTTATTCAGCACCAGGTGGTGAACAATCTGCCCATGGGTCGCAATGTCGATGAAATGTTTCGGGTCGTCGTTGGTCTGCAATTTACCGAGGAATATGGTGATGTTTTTTCGGACGGATGACAAAAAGGTGAAAGGAGTGAAACCCAAGACAGAAGGTGTGTCAGACTATCTTGAAACAAATGCAGAAAAACTGTAATTATATAAATGGGATAAAAAGTTCAAAGTAATCATGACGATTCTAACGGAACGTTCAATTATACACCCATTCAGGCCTCAAAAAAAAGTTGACAAACCACATTGTGGTATTATCTATTTTTTATGCTCCTCTATGACAGTCCATATTGAGCCGAGATAAGGAGTTTAGTAATGAGAAATTACAGAAAGCCTGTTCAGTCCAAAGGGTATAGAAATTTATTTTGTCCTTACTATAGGAATTGTTTGGATCATGCCAGTAAAAGACATTGGGATTGTTGGACA
>PKTV01000372.1 GCA_002868985.1 Desulfobacteraceae bacterium
CCAAACCACCGATAAGAGAATAATACCATAGAAATCATGCTTTTTGAGATCTAAGATAACTGCCATGAAAGGTTGGGCTTTATTTAGACTAAAATCTTGCTTTTTTTACCCTGATTTTTATTGGGCTTGGGGGGAATAGTGGGGGGAGTGATATTATTAACAAAATAAAAAAGGCTTAGAATCCTCTCTAAGCCACTGATTTTATTATGGCGGGAGTGACGAGACTTGAACTCGCGACCTCCGGCTTGACAGGCCGGCGCTCTAACCAAACTGAGCTACACCCCCAAAGTGATGATTAAAATAATTCGGTTTAGCACTCAGTTCAGCGACCTTCCCGTCAAGAAAGACGGGACGCTCTAACCAAACTGAGCTACACCCCCAAAGTAATGGAAAAAATAATTTGGTTTAGCACTCAGTTCAGCGACCTTCCCGCCGTGAAAGACGGGACGCTCTAACCAAACTGAGCTACGCTCCTCATATTAAATTGTCAAAAAAATGGTAGGCGGAACAGGGCTTGAACCTGTGACCCTCGGCTTGTAAGGCCGATGCTCTCCCAACTGAGCTACCCGCCCAGACTTAATATCGATTTAATTTTATTACCTTAAAAAAAGTTACTGCTAACAATTTAAATATATGAAGTCAAGTCTAAATTGGCTTTAAATTTTGTTTCTCTCAATAAAGATAAATCAAATTAAGGCCGATCGTTGATCCTTATCCATCTCCTCGGCCATCACTCCAAATGGAATATCGTGCTCTTTGAAAATTGTATCCCCCGGTTCCAGAATCAACGCATGGGGCAGAACCTCATCCATATGCTCAACCAAAACGATTTCAACCGCTTTTAGAACTGAAGCAGGGATATCCCTCAAATTCTTCTTGTTTTCTTTGGGGATAATAATCTTTTTAATACCGCCCCTGTGAGCAGCCAGAATTTTCTCTTTTATTCCGCCAATTGTCAGAACGCGCCCCCGCAATGTAATTTCACCGGTCATGGCAATATCCCGTCGAACAGGTCGCTTTGTTAGAGCCGAAACCAGAGATGTGCACATTGAAATCCCTGCAGAAGGTCCGTCTTTTGGAATAGCACCTTCAGGTATATGAATATGAACATCTTTTTTCTTGTAAAAATCCGGTTGTATCGCAAGGCTCGTTACACGTGAGCGAACATAGCTGACCGCCGCCTGGGCAGACTCTTGCATCACCTCTCCCAGCTTACCGGTCATGGTGAGTTTTCCTTTGCCGGGCATAATCAGGGTTTCAATGGAAAGTAACTCGCCACCCACTTGGGTCCAGGCAAGACCGGTTACCGTGCCGACCTGGTCTTGTTCTTCTATCTGAATCTCCTTGAAACGGGTCGGACCCAGGTATTTCTGGATTGAATTTGCCGTTACTTTATAGGTTCTATCTTCTTTATTTGTTACAAGTTTTCGTGCAATCTTCCGGCATATTGAAGAGATCTCACGTTCGAGATTTCTTACCCCTGATTCTCTGGTATATCGACGGATTATCGTGAGAACACCATTCTTGGAAAATTTTACATTCTTTTCTTTAAGCCCGTTCATTTTAATCTGCTTGGATATTAAAAAGTCTTTAGCAATATGATATTTCTCGTATTCTGCATAGCCGGGAAGGCGTATGATCTCCATTCTATCCTGTAATGGAAGGGGTATCTCAGGCAATGTGTTGGCTGTGGTAATAAACAGGATATCTGAAAGATCGTAATCGACGTCCAGATAATGATCGTTGAAGCTGTAATTTTGCTCAGGATCAAGCACTTCCAAAAGGGCTGCTGAGGGATCTCCTCGGAAATCCATACTCATTTTATCCACTTCATCAAGGCAAAATACCGGATTGTTGACACCGACCTTTTTCAGAGATTGGATGATTTTGCCGGGCATTGCACCGATGTATGTGCGCCGGTGTCCTCGAATTTCAGCCTCATCTCTAACACCTCCCAAAGAAAGACGTACAAATTTTCTTCCTGTGGCCCGGGCAACAGATTTGGCCAAAGAGGTTTTCCCAACACCGGGTGGTCCTACAAAACAGAGTATAGGCCCCCTAATTTTTTTGACAAGGCACTGAACAGCCAGATATTCTATTATGCGTTCCTTTGGCTTTTTCAATCCGTAGTGATCTTCTTCAAGTATTTTATCGGCTTCTTCAAGATCTTTTCGTACCTTGCTTCGATCAAACCACGGAAGGCTGATTAACCAGTCGATATAGCCTCGAACCACCGTAGCTTCGGCAGACATGGGGGTCATCATTTTGAGCTTTCTAAATTCATGCCTAACCTTTCCTGCAGCCTCCTTGGACATCTTTTTACGTTTGATTCGCTTTTCAAGCTCTCTAAGTTCGTCCCCGTGATCCTCCTCAGAACCGATTTCCTTTTTTATGGCCCTCATCTGTTCATTCAGATAATAATTTTTCTGAGTTTTATCCATCTGGTCCTTGACACGATTTTTTATCCGCTGATCCATCTTGAAAATATCAATTTCCATTTTGATCAAACTCAGAAGAAGAGAAAGCCGTTTTTCCAGGGAAACCGTTTCCAGAAGACCCTGTTTATCATTGATTTTAAACGCGAAATGAGCCGCCATGGTATCAACAAGCTTTGAAGGATCTGAAATGCTGGAAACACTTTTCACAAGATCTTTTGATAGGCTCTTGTTTATTTGGGCATACTCATCGAAACTTTTGTTAATCGCCCTGACCAGTGCTTCACCCTCTGCAGGCGATACTTGTGTTTCGGGAATCAATTCCAACTCTACCTGAAAAAAGTCTTTGTTCTTAACAAAACGGGCAATAGAGGCTCTGCTTTTCCCTTCGATCAAAGCTTTTACCGTTCCATCAGGAAGCTTTAGAAGCTGAAGCACGCTAGCAATGGTTCCTACATGACTGATGTCTTTTTCACCGGGGTTGTCGATGCCGGCTTTGGTCTGGGTGGAAAGAAAAACCCTCTTGTCATGGTTCATCGCATCGGTAAGAGCGTTCACTGATTTCGGTCGTCCCACAAAAAGCGGCGCAACCATGTGGGGAAAAACAACGATATCCCTCAGCGGTAGAAGCGGCATTAGCAGGCCTGGCGAATCAGAATCATCATCTTTGAAAAATTTTTGTAAACTAATCATATCATCCGTCTTGTGCTTTTTTTTGGGGTTGTTCAAATAAGAGAATTGGATCTTCCTGATTGAGAACAGTATCTTCTCCTATTACACATTCTTTGACATTCTCCATAGAAGGGATCTCATACATGACATCGATCATACATTTTTCCATAATGGCACGTAGCCCTCTGGCACCGGATTTGCGTTTCATGGCCTCTTCGGCAATGGCTGTAAGTGCGCTATCCGTTAATCTTAAGTTTACACCTTCTATCTCCATGAGTTTTTTAAATTGCTTTATCAGTGCGTTTTTCGGTTCTTGCAGTATTCTTATCAAAGCAGACGCGTTCAATTCACCAAGGGTCGCAATAACAGGTAGACGTCCCAAAAATTCAGGAATCAAACCGTATTTAATCAGGTCCTCGGGCTGCACCATTTTAAGGATTTCACCGATATTTTTCTCTTCCTGTTTGATGATTTTAGCCCCAAAGCCCATGACTTTGGAACCCATACGCCGCTGGACGATCTGCTCGAGTCCGGTAAAAGTTCCACCACAAATAAAAAGTATGTTAGACGTGTCGACTTTAACAAAATCCTGTTGAGGATGCTTTCGTCCCCCTTTGGGCGGAACACTGGCAGTGGTCCCTTCTATAATTTTCAACAATGCCTGTTGAACGCCTTCTCCGGAAACATCACGGGTAATGGACGGGTTGTCGGACTTTCGAGCAATTTTGTCTATTTCGTCAATATATACAATACCCCGCCCTGCCTTTTCCACATCATAATCCGCATTCTGAAGCAGGGCAAGAATGATATTTTCGACATCCTCGCCGACGTAGCCGGCTTCAGTAAGGCTTGTGGCATCTGCAATCGTAAAGGGAACATTTAGAAATCTGGCGAGGGTTTGTGCCAGCAATGTTTTCCCACATCCGGTCGGTCCGATAAGAAGGATATTGCTCTTCTGGATCTCCACATCTCCGGTTTTGACGGATGTGTCCAGGCGCTTGTAATGATTGTAAACTGCAACAGCGAGAATTTTTTTTGCCGCATCTTGCTCAATGACATAATCATCGAGCATTTCTTTAATTTCTTTTGGGACTAAAAGCCGCTCCGTGTCTTTCTCGTCTTTTCCTCTTTCCTCTTCGATAATTTCACTGCAGAGCTGGATACATTCATCACAAATATAGACGGCAGGACCTGCAATCAGTTTTTGAACCTCTTTCTGATTCTTTCCGCAGAATGAACAGAAAAGGTTGTCGTTAACGTCCCTTTTTTTAACCATTTTAATTCTCCGTCTTTTCTATTTTATTCAGATCGTCTCTGTTTTCGATAACATAATCGATGATGCCGTATTCTTTGGCTTCCTCACCGCTCATAAAAAAGTCACGATCCGTATCATTTTGTATTTGACTCAAATCTTTTCCAGTATGACGCACCAGTATTTTATTCAAGGTGTCTTTCATGCGCAGGATTTCTTTGGCCTGGATCTCGATATCTGATGCCTGTCCCTGTAATCCGCCCATGGGTTGATGGATCAAAATCCTTGAATTGGGAAGTGAATAACGCTTTCCCTTTGTCCCGGCGGTCAATAAAAGTGCACCCATACTGGCGGCCTGACCGATACACACCGTTGCAATGTCCGGTTTGATGTACTGCATGGTATCATAAACCGCCAACCCTGAAGTAACAATACCACCGGGCGAATTTACATAAAAATTTATATCCTTATCAGGGTCTTCGGACTCAAGAAATAGAAGCTGTGCGATTAAAAGATTTGCAACCTCGTCATTCATGGCTGTCCCAAGGAAAATAATCCTGTCCTTGAGGAGTCTTGAGTATATATCGTAGGCTCGCTCACCCCTGCTGCTTTGTTCAATAACCATAGGTATTAACGGCACAAATCATCTCCTTGTTAAGTGTTTTTTTCTAAATTACGGATAATTCCTGAAATAGTTCTTTTTTTTTACACAAC
>PKTV01000544.1 GCA_002868985.1 Desulfobacteraceae bacterium
CCGAAGGCACCGAAAGGTTTTGAGAATAACTGGCTCGAAACGATCCCCGGAAAGGGCTGGTTTGTGGCCTTGCGAATTTATGGACCGCTCGAGCCTTGGATTGAGAAAACCTTGCGTCCGGGTGAAATCGAGTTGGTGAAATAAACATAAGAGGGGCCAGCTAACAAGCGCATGCAGTCGGACAAAGTGCCCGCTACGCGGGCCTTTTGCCGCTGATGCTCAGCGTTACACGTCAGTATCGAATCTGGTAGGAAAATAAAGTGAAAAAACTCTTACTCATTTTTATCGTTGTTATAGCAGTCTACGGATTTTTGGAAAAAGCACCAAAGTTCTTTTCTAAGGGTACATTTTTTGGTTCTGAAATTTCTACAAGTGACCTGTCTATTGAGAAGGCTTTCAAAAATAACCAAAGTGACATTCAAGTTGGCGGTTCAGGTGAAGTAGTAAAAATTTTGCCAGATGACACAAAAGGCAGTCGGCACCAAAAATTTATTATTGAACTAAATTCCGGCCAAACTCTTTTAATTGCGCATAATATCGATATTGCACCAAGAATTAGCACTCTTAACGTAGGCGATCATATTAACTTCTATGGCGAATACGAATGGAACTCTAAAGGTGGGGTGGTACATTGGACCCACCATGACCCCAGCGGTCGTCATGAGGGTGGTTGGTTAAATCATGATGGGAAAATATACCAATAATCGTGTAACAAATCACTGCACTGGATTTTTACTCCGCTGCGCTCCGAAAAATGGGGTCAAGTCTGCTCTTGACTCTTTTATAAATTCTAACATGAGTCAAAAGCAGACTTGACCCCAAAGACTTTGAGGAACAGTAAACAATGAGTACAGAAAAAGCATTACATGCACGTAGCGAATCTAAATGTGAATTGTGTGACGCAACAGAGAGTTTGGGTGTGTATGAAGTTCCACCCGATTCAGACGGTAGTGCTGATGAGTGCGCACTTATTTGTGAAACATGTCGCGAACAAATTGAAAATCCGGAAAAAGTTGATGTTCACCACTGGCGTTGCCTTAATGATAGCATGTGGAGCCAAGTACCAGCAGTACAGGTGATGGCATGGCGTATGCTTAAGCGCCTGAGCACCGAAGGCTGGCCGCAGGACTTACTGGATATGCTCTATTTAGATGAAGGCACCCAAGCTTGGGCGGAAGCAACGGGCGAAGGGAAAAGTGACGAAGATAAAGTCAAACATGTCGATAGTAACGGTGCGATACTCGAAGCAGGCGATACGGTAACGCTAATCAAAGATTTAAATGTAAAAGGGGCTAACTTTACGGCTAAGCGTGGCACAGTTGTACGCGGAATTTCGCTGGTGGAAGATAACTCTGAGCATATTGAGGGCCGTGTGAATGGCCAGCAGATTGTAATTCTGACGAAGTTTGTTAAAAAGGCGAGCTAATCAAACTTACGCTAAGTGGAATAAAGGCATTGTCTATTACCTGTGGTTGATTCAGCGCAAACCTATCATTCCATCCAACCCCGTTCCACTGCTCTCCACGGGGCGGCTGAATTCTGTCGGTATACTTAATGATATGAATGAAAATGATCTAAAAAAGTTATTTGTCGAAAAATGGGGTCAAGTCCGATCTTGACTCTTTTATAAATTCTAACATGAGTCAAAAGCAGACTTGACCCCTTAACATAATACCGTTCAACACCATGCTGTGGACCAAAAATGACAAATGAAGATGTGACTCAGCGCCACTCAAAAAAGTATTCTATCCCGTCGAAGTGCACGAAAGACGATTCCGAACACGTTTTCAAGAAAGCTTCTTTTGCCCACAAGGACGGCAGGCTTGCTGAAGCGGAAAAAGGCTATCTGGAAGTATTGAGAAGAAAGCCTGATTGGGGACAGGTGCTGAATGCGCTTGGAACGGTATTCCTGGACCAGTCCCGGCCGGATAAGGCCAAGAAAGTTTTTGGACAAGCAGCCGACCTTAGACCTCCCTATTTTCCGGCATGCTATAACCTGGCAAGGCTGTTGCAGCGAGAGAACGATCACAAGGGTGCCATAAGTATTTACAGGGCCATGTTGGAAAAGCAGCCTGGTATTGGTGAAGCATGGAATAATTTGGGTGTCGCATATCGGGAAATCGGGGACCAGGATGAAGCCATATCCTGTTTTCGAAGGGCAGTGGCGTTCGCTCCTGACATGGCAGAGGCATGGAACAACCTTGGCGTGGCACAGGACGAGTTTAATATGATTGAAAACGCTTCAAAATCGTACAGAAAGGCCATTGGGATACGGTCAGATTATACATCCGCCCACTTCAATCTCGGGATTTCTCTTCAAAAGCTCAGGCGATTCAAGGAGGCCGAGGAACATTACAACAAGGTGCTTGAGACAAAGCCGGATGATGAGGCGGCAAGATTCATGCTCCAAAGCCTGGGGACATCGGAAACACCTGATGCCGCCCCGGTGGAACACGTGCGCAGGATCTTTGATCGGTGTGCCGGGACTTTTGAAAGGATCCTGGTTAAAGACCTGGAATACAAGACCCCTGAACTCCTGTTTGACCTTGTGCGCCCGTATCTGGCTGAAGAAATGAATGTTCTGGACCTTGGCTGTGGTACCGGTCTGGGCGCTCAACTCTATCGGCCCTTTGCGAAAAGACTGATAGGCGTCGATGTATCGTCAAAGATGCTCGAAAAGGCCGCAGAGAAGAAAATCTACAACCGGCTCGAGGTTTTTGACATACTTGAAGACTGGGGCTTTCCCCAAAAATTTGATCTGATATATAGCTCTGACGTCTTTGTATATTTCGGGAATCTGGATACGATCATCAGGTCCGCATCTTCATATCTTGTTTACGGAGGGATCATTGCATTTTCAGTGGAAAGACTGGAAGACAACAGCATGGAATACCGGCTCTTTCCCAGCGGTCGCTATGCACACTCACGGACATATATTCAAGATTGCCTAAGGAGTCATGGATTACAATTAATAGAGGAAACCAAAGCAGATATTAGGAAGCAGTCAGGAAATCAGGTCAAGGGATTATTAATTGTAGCAAAAAAGGAGGTGGGCGGGGTCGCATCTTAAGGAAAAGGGAAGATAGTAATGGGTGATCCCATTTCCCCATGTTGGTTTAAAATCTCTTTTGTGATAACTTACACCCAAGGTCTTAAATGATTGACACAAATGCCACACATTAGTAGATATGAACATGATAGGTGTGGCCGGATAAGAAAGATTTCTTGCCAGAACGACACATAAGACCTTGCCTAAGGGAGATTAACAATGAGCAGTGAGGTTGACCCCTTAACGACGCATTCTTAATTTTTGGATAGATGGAGCTTTAAGAATATGGAAAATCAGGCCTTAATTTTTATACCAGACATTAGTGGATTTACAAAATTTGTAACGAAATGTGAAATTGACCATACCAACCATATTATCTCCATCCTAATCAATGTAATATTGGATTCAAATCCGTTAGAACTTAAGGTGTCAGAGATAGAAGGCGATGCCATTTTGTTCTATTCTAAGGGTGCGCCACCTAATAAGGAAGAGGTTATTCAACAATCAAAAAGGATGTTTATTGATTTTCACACTAATTTGAAGGCGATAGAGAGGGATTTTTTCTGTAAATGCGGGTCTTGTAGGACCGCTTCTAATTTAACATTAAAGTTTATAGCTCATTATGGTGTATGTAAAGAAGTCCCCATCCATAACTCCACTAAATTGATTGGCAGTGATGTGATTCTAGCTCATAGACTACTAAAAAACAATGTCCCTGAAAGGGAATATATATTACTTTCTGAAAAATATTTAAAGAGTCAGCAATCTGAATCAATAATAGAGGAGGACTGGGTCGATATAAAATCAAATATCGAAAACTTCGAAAATTTTGGTGAGGTCAGAACAAAATATATTCCGCTTTCCCCCTTGAGAAGATTGATCCCTTAATATTAATTACCGATTCCATGATGGTTTCAAGATTTTTTAAATTGACGATTTTTACATTCGAAATCATCAATTCAGGAAATGGGGTCAGGTCTATGTTTGACCCTTGATTGTAATAGAGAAGAGTTAATTGATTTTGTCTTATCAATAGAGAGTTTCGAGACTTAAAAATATAACTGGAAAACTATAAACATATCGGACGGGTTCTTTAGTAAACATTATGCGGGAAAGTCAGAAAAGCTTTAAAAGCCCCCCCAAAAGATATCAGCCCAGGGGGCTTTCTATTCTCTATGAAGATCATGATATTCTGGTTGTGAATAAAATGAGTGGTCTTTTAACAGTGAGTACTGAGAAAGTCAGAGAAAATACAGCTTATTATCTTTTAAATACGTACGTAAGAAAAGGGAATCAGAAATCAAGAAACCGGGTATTTATCGTGCACCGTTTGGATAGAGATTCTTCCGGTGTTATCGTTTTTGCTAAAAATGAAAATGCCAAGCGTTATCTTCAAAAAGAGTGGCATGGATTTAAAAAAAAGTACTATGCCGTAGTTCATGGAACGTTACAGGAGAAGGAGGGGGTAATTACTTCATATCTTGCAGAAAACCGTGCCCATAAAATGTATTCTGTTGATGATCCTGAAAAAGGTAAGCTTTCTAAGACCGGGTTTAAAGTTCTGAGAGAATCAAAAAAGTACAGTCTGCTTGAAATAGATCTGCTTACAGGCAGGAAAAATCAGATCCGGGTCCATTTTTCGGAAAAAGGTTCTCCTGTAGCCGGAGATAAAATGTATGGGAAAAAAGACAAGGGTATTAAGAGACTTACACTTCATGCGGCCTCCATAACCATATTACATCCCGATACAAAAGAGAAAATGACCTTTGAGACAAAGATGCCTGGTTATTTTGAATCACTTGTAAATAGTTGAGGGGTCGGAAAGTTTTTATAAATAGTCGCTCCATGGATAATCTTTTTTTAAACCGCGTGAACTCGTGGCAAGGGTTCGTAAAGTAAGAACAGGAATAAATCTTTGAAAAATTAATAGGTTTGCCATACAATCTTTAATTTATTTTAAAGATGCGATTTCGGCATGCGCCTGTTCTTTCTAACGATCCCTAAGCCACTCAAACAGC
>PKTV01000047.1 GCA_002868985.1 Desulfobacteraceae bacterium
CCGACACCTACAATCCGTCTCGAAAAAAAAGTGAAAAGCTTTCACGCATATTAAAAATACATGCCAACAAGAGAGAACGCATCGATTCCGCAGGCGCCGGCAGCCTGGTCGGGGTTATTGGATTAAAAGAGTCTTCTACGGGAGAGACGCTCTGCTCCATTGATCATCCTGTTTTATTAGAAAAAATAGAGTTTTACGAGCCTGTCATATCCGTGGCTGTAGAGCCTAAAACCCATGCTGACCAGGAAAAACTTGATCAAGTCCTCGAAAAATTTATGGCTGAAGATCCGACACTTAAACTTCAAAAGGATGAAGACACTGGACAGACAATTTTATCCGGTATGGGAGAACTTCATCTCGAAGTTATTATCAGTCGTATGCAGCGAGAATTCAAGACCAATGTCAATGTGGGAAAACCACAGGTTATGTACAGGGAGACCATCGAAAAAGAAGGGCATGCATCTGCAGTATTTGACAAGGAAGTGGCAGGAAACCGACACTATGCCGAAGTTACGTTAAAATTGTTGCCCCTGGAACGAGGCTCTGAGAACAGATTCAGGTCTGAAATTGCTGACGAAACAATACCTGATATGTTCATCCCTGCTATCAAAAAAGGTGTTATGGAATCCCTGGAAAGCGGAGCATTGATGGGGTATCCTGTTGTCGATGTTGAGGCCGTTCTCACCGGAGGAGTATATAAAGAATCTTTGAGCACTGAACTGGCCTATACGGTTAGTGCATCTATGGCTTGCAAAACAGCACTGACGAAAGGTGAATCGTTTCTCCTTGATCCGATTATGAATGTGGAAGTTTTTGTTCCAGAGACTTTTATGGGAGACGTGATAGGGGATCTCAATTCTCGAAATGGAAAAATCGAATCTATCGAGCACAAAATGGGCCTACAGGTGATAAAGGTTGTGGTTCCACTGGCGCGCATGTTCGGATATTCAACATCATTGCGGTCAGCTACACAGGGCAGGGGGACATTCACCATGCAATTTTCTCATTTTGACCGATGCTAACCATTCCTCTTCAAACTTTCCACCCCGGATTTCTCAAACAGCACGCGCTTTTTTAAAAAAGATTATCCATTCCGCTCTTCCTTCCGGGCTGGAAGCGGAGCCGGAGGCTGATAAATAAGTTTTTCAATAAAAACTCACCGACTACTCAGTTAATTCTTTTGTGCTTTATTGTCGTCATCCTTTTCTGATTTGTTCTTTTTCTTTGTGATTTCCTTCAACAATTCCTCTATTTGGGCCTTTTTATATGGTTCATTGATGTATTCCAAAGCTTTTTTTAGATGGAAAATGGCATTTTTGAAATCCCTTTTATTTTTGTAATGAAGACCTATGAAATAATGCGCATCACCCTCATTCCCAAGCTTCCAATACGTTTCACCAAGGGTATAAAGCGCACGAGGATAATTTTGTTGTTTTGAGATAAGTTTTTCAAACGTTGCGATTGCATCCATGAGATGGCCGAGTTCCACCTGGGTGCGCCCCAGATAAAAAAGTATATCAGGATCATTCGAGTTAATGCTGGAAGCGCCATCCAGAATGCTGAATGCTTGCTGGTAATTTCCATCGATAAAGTATAAGCGGCCAAGATCTTTTAAAATATAGGGGTCAAATGCCTTTTTCCCCAATGCCGCTTTGAGGTATGTTTCAGCAGCTTTGTGGTCGCCTTTTCTATCCAGGGTCAAGCCGTATCCATAATATGCCAAAGGGTCGTCGGGATGATTATGTACATCTGATTTAAACTTGCTTAATGCAACACTCTCATCTCCGTAAATGGCAACGAGCCGTGTATGGGCCCTTTTAAAATAATAGTCATTGATATGGTTCTCGGTTTTTTTGTGTTTCTCAAGCCAAGTGTCGATATACGCCATCCGTTCCTCTGAAGCTGGATGGGTGGTCAGATAAGTCGGAATCTGGTTTGAATCGAACCAGCGTTTGCTTCGCATTTTTTCCAGTGTAGATATCAGCCCTTTACCGTTATATCCGGCTTTTCTCAGAACGTTGAGTCCGATCTGATCCGCTTGTCTTTCGTCTTCACGGCCGTATGCAAGTGCATAGGATTGGCCGGCTGCCATAGAACCAAGGGTGACTGCATTGGCAGCTGCCGAGGCTCCGGCGGTTCCAAGAAGCACGCCGGCGACAACCCCGGCAAGTGTGGCGTAGTTTAATTTTTCAGCCCTTTCTATTTTCTGAGAAATATGGCGACACATCACATGTGAAATTTCATGGGCCAGTATACATGCCAACTCTTCCTCATTATCCATTGCTTCCAGCAATCCGCTGTATATAAAAATGTGACCTGCGGGTGTGGCAAAAGCATTGTAGGTATCTTCCTTTATTACATAAAAATGGTAGGAAAAAGGTTGGGGAGGGAGCGTTGAAACGATTTTTTGGCCGACGTCGTTGATATAATTTGTGATAAGCGGGTCTGTGATAACTTCGTAGTGCGATAAAATGAGTTTAATAAACTCATTTGCCAGTTCCTCTTCCTCTTGTATTGTAATCCCTGAAACACCTTTAGGGGAGATGATGCCACACGCAATAATGAGAACAGTACATAGCAAAATACATTGTTTAACAATTTTCATGAAAACCTCGACAAAAGAAGGTGCCGGTTTTTGTATGAATAAAAAAGAAACCGAAACCATATGGTTTTGCTGCACACTCTATAATTTATTACTCAATTGGTTAATAGTCAAATCATATCCTTATATACTTTTCAATCATCATGTTTTGTGGTAATGTTCGTCACCATGACCCATATCATATGCATAGCCAACCAGAAAGGTGGTGTAGGAAAAACGACGACAGCCGTAAATCTGTCGGCTGCCATGGCAGTTTCGGAGAAAAGAATTCTCCTTGTGGATTGTGATCCCCAGGGAAATGCAACTACCGGTTTGGGAATAGATAAAAATCGTATTGAAAAGTCATTATACCACGGCATGATTGGTAATGTCGATGCCGAGAATCTTATCTTGGATAGTGACATAGAAACCTTGAAAATCATACCCTCAAGAGTTGAGCTGATTGGTTTTGAAGTGGAGATGATGTCAAAACCCAGGCGTGAAATGGCCCTAAAAGAGCTTTTATCCCAAATTAAAAATTCGTTTGAATATATCATCATCGACTGTCCACCCTCCTTGAGCCTTCTAACAGTTAATGCACTGACTGCAGCCGATGTTATGTTAATCCCGCTTCAGTGTGAATTTTATGCATTGGAAGGCCTTGGACAGCTTCTTCAAACCATGAAGCGAATCAAATATAGTTTGAATCCTAGTCTTAAGATTGCCGGCATACTTCTTACCATGTTTGATAAAAGAACAAATCTGTCTCATCAGGTTGCTGAAGATGCCGGAAAATATTTCAAACAACTGGTATTCAAGACCATGATTCCCAGAAATGTCAGACTGGGCGAAGCGCCGAGTTTCGGAAAGCCGATCTTGTTGTACGATGCAACCTCCAAAGGGGCCCGCAGTTACTTTAATCTGGCAAAAGAGATTATAAACAATAAATCCTTCTGAATAACTCGTTCAGCAGGAGGGCATATCTGAAATCTGTTAATGCCGATGATAACCGTGTAATACATGTATTGACGAGATTAACGCCATCACAATGAAAAAAGAAATGAAAAGTAAAAAAGCCGAATCAGGTTCAAAAAAAACCAAAAAATTGGTCCTGGGAAGAGGTCTTGATGCTTTATTGCCCGATATTGAACCCATGGAAGATATTCCAAAGGAATATTTTACGTGTGATATTGGGCTGATTCAGCCCAATCGTTATCAGCCTCGTTTGCGATTTTCCGACAATGAACTGGAGGAGATGGCCCGTTCAATTCATCAGCAAGGTATCATCCAGCCCCTTTTGGTTAGAAAAGACAGCAATGGATATGAACTTATAGCCGGTGAAAGACGCTTGCGCGCTGCTAAAAAAGCAGGGTTGAAACAGGTGCCGGTTCTTGTCAAAACGATCACAGATATAGATATGCTGGAAATGTCCATTGTTGAAAATGTGCAACGGTCTGATTTAAATCCCATTGAAGAGGCTGAAGCCTATCATCGGCTTATCACAGAGTTCGGCCTTACCCAGGATCAGGCTGCAGAACGTGTGGGGAAAAGCAGATCTGCAGTTGCCAATTTTTTAAGACTTCGTCAGTTGCCCGAACAAATAAAGACCAGCATTATGGATGGGGCCCTGAGTATGGGTCATGCCCGGGCCTTGCTGGGCACTGCCACTTCTGCCCAGCTAAACGCAGTATTTAAGACGGTGATTTCAAAAGGACTTTCGGTCAGGGAAACAGAACGTTTGATTAAACGGTTGAAAGCTGAGAAAGAAAGACCTAAAAAGCCTATATCGAGTTCGGAACAAAGATACTTTTCAGATTTGGCCGATGATCTTTCCGGTCGTTTCGGGACCAAGGTTCAGATCAAAAAGCGGGGACAAAAGGGCAAAGTTGAAATCGAATTTTACAGCAATGACGATCTAGACCGTCTGCTAAGCTTGCTAAAGCAGATATAATGTCTATTCATATTATCATCGATGGCTACAATCTGATCCGACAATCCAATTCACTCAGCGATCTTGACCGTCAGGATATCCAGCTCGGTCGAGAGGCACTTCTCGACATGCTTGCTGCATATCAGAGAATAAAACATCATAAGATAACCGTTGTTTTTGATGGCACCAACGCTCCTCCCTTTTCCCAGCACAAAAACCGGGTCAAAGGGATTAAGGTCAGATTTTCTCGCAGTGGCGAGTCAGCCGATTCCGTTATTAAGCGGATGGCAAGCCGTGAAAGAGAAAAAGCCTTGGTTGTCAGCTCTGATCTGGATATTGTGAATTTTGCAGCTGCCAAGGGCGCCGCGACAATTCGATCTCCCGATTTTGAAGAGAAGATTGCTATGGCGGTTTATATGGATATAAAGGGTGTAGAAAGAGTAGACGAAGGCGGATGGGTCCCCACGACAAAAAAGAAAGGCCCCAGCAAACGACTTTCCAAAAGAAAACGTCGAAATAGGATTAAAATCAGAAAA
>PKTV01000169.1 GCA_002868985.1 Desulfobacteraceae bacterium
AGCACTGCCTAGTGCTTAATGTCGGCGTGGTCGCCAGGGGTTCTCGCTGTTTATCCATTATGCAGACGCTGAGATCAATCAAACCTGTCCATTTCCAGTTCAAAATCGCCGGAATAGCGGCTGTTACCAAATCCATCGCATGTTATAAATACGCTGGTGAAATGGACATAGAACTATTTGATAATTATATAGAAATGTTGTCCATGGACCATCTGGATTTCATTCTTGAATTAACCGGAGATCAACAAATACTATCCGATCTGGTTAAGCTTAAACCACCTACGGTGGGCATATTGGACCGTCAGGCTTCAATGCTTTTATTAGATATCGCAACGCTGCATGAGCGAGTTGCCGATAAAGCAACTGAAATCAACCTGGCCACATCATTTGCCTCTGCGCTTTTGGAGGCTTCACCGGACGGCGTCATGGTTATAGACCGTAATTTTCGCATTATCAACTGCAATGACTCTCCGTTAATCACTGGGGGAAAAGGCCGTGAGTTTGTCCTTGGAAAGTCCTGTTTCGAAATCATCCATGACTCTCAGAAACATTGCGACTGTATTGGAAGAGCCTGTCCGGCTCAAGAAACGTTAAAGACTCGCCAGCCCTCCCGAGTCTTGCACGAAATTTCCAGCTTTAATGAAGAACCTCAAATTTCCCAAGTGACAGCCTATCCCATATTTAACCAATTGAACGAAATCGTTCAACTCGTTATAACCGTAAGAGACATATCAAAAGCTCTTGCCGATAGGATTGAACAGCGCACCCAGGTCATCAAAGACGATTTGGCACGCTTTGCACAGGAAGACCGACTGTCATCCTTGGGCCGGTTGGTCGCTTCGGTCTGTCATGAGATAAACAACCCTATCACCAGCATCGTCACCTTCAACAAACTCATTTTATCCTATCTGCGGGAGAATAGAATGCCTCCGGAAGGCTCAGCCGGATTTGAACGGTATTTGGATTTGTCTATTCGTGAGGCACTGAGATGTGGCAGCATCGTTAACAATCTACTGACCTTCGCACGGCAGAAAAGTGTTGAAGCAAAGGATGTCGATCTGATCGAGGTCGTTAAAACGATCATGGTGTTAACCAAGCATCAATTCGACTCGGGCCAAGTGGAAGTTGAAGTAAACCTGCCAAAAGCGCCGTTTAAAGTCTGTGGCGATAGTGCTCAGATTCAGCAATGCTTGATGAACTTGATATTTAACGCCATCGAATCCATGCCTGAAGGTGGAAAGATGACCATCAGCGGAGGACGGGTCAATGGAGAGGACATGGTATGGCTATCCGTTGCCGATAACGGCCATGGGATTAAACCGGAAGATTTACCCCACATATTCGAACCTTTTTACTCGACCAAAGTGGACGGCAAAGGGGTCGGACTCGGATTATCTATGACTTACGGCATTATTCGAGAACATAATGGCGTTGTAGAGGTCGACAGCAAACCGGGAAAGGGCACCGTATTTAAGATTAAATTTCCCGGAAGTTCGTCCGATGAAAGGGATTATGCGGATGCCAAATCCATGTCCTCAGCAATATAGATGAGGGTCATAATGTCAAACACGACCGATTAAATTTAAAGGAGCAAATCGATGAGTTCTGCGATGCAGATCATGGTAGTAGATGACGAGGAGAACATTTGCGAAGCTCTGGCAGCATGGTTCCAAAAAGACGGATACCGGGTTGAAACAGCAGGCTCCGGTCCGGAGGCACTGGAGCGCATGCAGCAGAAACCCTGTGATGTATACTTGGTAGATATTAAGATGCCCGGAATGGACGGACTGGAACTTCTGGCCAGATTAAAAGAGAGACAACCGGATGTCGATGTGATTATGATCACTGCCCATGGATCCATACAGACGGCGGTAGAGGCCATGAAACGGGGTGCCTGCGACTATCTTTGCAAGCCTTTCGATCCTGATCAACTCTCCCTGCTCATGGAACGTGTGATAGCAAGTAAGGCGTTACGAGATGAAAACATCGCTTTGCGGGAGCAGTTGGCGGAACAGCGAGAGGCTATTTTCGATGGTTTTATCGCACAGTCTGAAACTATGCAAAAGGTTTTTTCAATGATCGAGGATGTCGCACCCTTCTCAGCACCGGTGCTTATCACAGGAGAAACCGGGGTGGGAAAGGAATTAATCGCTCATACCATTCATACACATAGCGAGCTATCTTACGGGCCGTTTGTGGCCATAAATTGTGGGGCTTTATCAGAAACCCTTCTAGAAAGTGAGCTCTTTGGCCACGAAATGGGTGCATTTACCGGTGCCGCCAAAGCTCGACGTGGTCGACTGGAGATGGCCAACAACGGCACTTTGTTTTTAGACGAGGTCGGGGAAATTTCTACCAAAATGCAGGTTGCTCTTTTACGCGTGTTGGAAGAAAAAAAATTTGAGCGGCTGGGAGGCAGTCGTACCATTGAGACCAATTTCCGCCTAATCAGCGCCACCCATCGGGAACTTCCCCAACTCATCAAGGAAAACCAATTCCGGGAGGATTTTTTCTATCGGATTAACGTCATCACTTTACCTGTCGCCCCGCTTAGGGATCGTTTAGAAGATGTTCCCGCTCTGGCCGATCATTTTTTGGAGCGCTACGTTCAGGAGACCGGCAAACCTATGGAGGGGTTCACTCAGAGAGCTCTGGGCATGTTGATGTCTTATTCCTGGCCCGGTAACGTTCGTGAATTGCGAAACGTCATCGAACGTTCAGTTGTGATAGCACGGGGCAGAATGATTGGGGCCAAAGAGTTGACTTTTTTAAACAGCCCAAGCGCTGAATGCCAATTGGGTACCCTTACATTAAAAGAACTTGAAATCAGCCATGTGCGAGCCGCCTTGGAAGCATGTAATTGGAACATAAGCCGGGCAGCCAAACAATTAGGAATTGATCGAAGCACCCTCAACAGAAAGATAAAACGCTATCATTTGACCCGGCCTTAAGGCCGATCCGAAATGTAGACAATTTGCACACAAATCAACCAAAACAGACAAATAAGGCCCTGCTCGATCTCATCCTATTGGGTCATGTAAATGAGACAGCGGTCTCCATCGTCGCTGCAAACCTTCAGGCGATAATGGGCCTCAATACCGACATTCGATCGGAGCTCGCCAAACCTGATTACGCTTACGTGTCTGGACGCAACCAATTCGATGCGGCTAAGATCATTAAGAAACTATGCTCAATAACTGACGGAGCACCACTCAAGTTGGGGCTGATTGAGAGTGATTTATGCTCGCCAATTCTCTCATTCGTCTACGGCGAATCACAGCTTGGGGGCAAGGCAGCTTTGGTTTCACTGCATCGTCTTTTTGCCAAAGATCCAGAGGTGACCTACCAGCGGATCGCCAAGATCAGTCTCCACGAAGTCGGTCATTTGTTGGGCATTAGACATTGCTGGAAAACCTCCTGCCTGATGAAACACTCCAGTAATTTAGAGCCCTTGGATTTGCTATCAATGTACTTTTGCTCGGCATGTGAATATGAAATAAAACGGTGCCTGGAAACATTACTCAACAGGGATACTTAAGAACTGAAATCCTCGGCTTAACCCAGGAACTCTTCAACCAATCGATCCCAGCCGATTCCCGGCAACATCCCGTAGATATCCTTGATAGCCTCACCACCTGTGGCAGCCATCTGGTAACCGGTTTCTTCACTCAGCAGCGTATTCAGGCGAGTGGCTTCATCATCCATCCAGGCAAGACTCTCTGTGCCGAAGAATAAATTTTTCAAATTTTTTCGCAGATCAGTCGGTTCGATGACCATTAGCCAGCCGCCATAATAGGGCGAATCATTGGGAATTTGGGCCTTCCTTTTGACTTTATAATTAACAGCGACCACTTTGCCGTCCACCGGACTCAGAGTTACAGCTTCGTTCTGATCCCGTTTCAGGGTAGCCTGATGTTGGCCCTGGAAAACCGTTTTTCCCAGCCCGGGAAGCTCGATTTCATCCTGTGGGCCCAGCAGGCGGAGGGCAAAGTCATCGATGCCGACTCTCACCCGGCCGCCGTATTCCACCCTGGCCCATGTATGTCCATAATGATAATAGTGATCTATAGCTACATTGAAGCCCGAAGCCTGATCACAAAACGGCGGGTTGATACCCGGCAGGTAACCCGTGTCTTCGATCATTTTGTCATAGGGACACTTGACACAGTTGTAGTTGTGAGCGCACATCTTGTAATCAACCCGGCCACTGAGCATGTGTCGGCATTTTAGCTGGCTACTCAGCATCCGCATCCTTGGCGTGATATGGGCCTTTCTCATCTTCCCGGCCCGGGCTTGTTTTGTCTCAAAACTGGATTGCAACCTCCGGTCGAAGGAACAATCGAGGCAGTCAAAGGCATTGATGCACTTCATAGGTTTGACCACACCGGCCTTGCTCCACACGCATTGATCATTGGCGATGCCATAAACGAAAGGGTTTTTTGTTTTTTTCGTCGCTTGTTTGTCCATGATAAACCTCCTTGGCTCTGGATCATAGGGTTCTATTGATGTAACTGCTTGACTCGTTGCCCTATGTGTAAAGCACAATCGGTGCCACATCATGCAACCTCCTTTTTGGTGATTATAAGATCTTGTAATCATAATACATTTTACATGTTGAATATAAAACGATTGCTCTGTCAGCGGATCTGGCAAAGTGATTCAAAATGCACCACTTTGACCCGACATTTCTGAAAATTTTACAAAATCATAGGGTTATATCGGTGGCGCAACAAACACCACATTGTAGCAGATTGCGTCATCAAATCTCTTGTCCAAAAATTAGAGGGCGTTCAAGCGAGCAAAATAGAGTGAATCAAAATTATTAATAGGGAGGATGGGATTTTTTTCTGATTTGGTAATTTTTAAGGTTTTTGAAAAAAATGACGTTAAAAGAGCCTCAGGTATGATTAAATTTTTGCTCAAGATCAAAGCATGGCAAAAAATAACCGCCCCGTTGAAGTACCGGGACAAGCCGGCATATAATTGATATTCCGAGGATTATTTTTTGTGCGTAACTCCAGAGAAATAGC
>PKTV01000398.1 GCA_002868985.1 Desulfobacteraceae bacterium
AAACAAAACAACACATCCAAGAGGCTGAAAAAAGCGCCTTGAAAGCGGCGATTTCAGCCTTTAAAGCGGGCGATTCCAAACGAATGCTTGGCATCAATGTTCTTGTGTATCAAAAACTTGCCCATCGGTGGCTGGGACCGGTGGGCTGGCTCATTGCCATATGGGCTCGAATTTTAATTTTTGGAACCGGCATCGTGGCCATGTTCAGATTCGGCAACCCCATCCGTCAACTGGCAGGCATGGTGTCTTCGCTGTTTCACTTTAAAGAATCAAAAGCTGCCACCGTCGAAGCCGAAAGATCGGACTGGGTCGATTTTGCCATGAGAGACTTTCGGATCTCTGTTTTGCAGGAATGGCCCGACATTGCAGAATCCCTTGTCAACGCCAGGTTCGACACGCGTGTTAGAAAGATGGAACATGTGCTTTCAGACAACACGACCCTAAACCAAGATCTGAATTCTCTTTGGAGCGATGCACTGGATCACACCATGGAGACCGCCTCGCAACATCTCAGCGGTTTAATCCTTCAGTTTCTTTTTAATCTGCCGGTGATCGGCATTCTTGGGCATGTGGGGTGGATCACGGCCAGAGATTATTTTACCGGCCAATATTTGTCTTCTGATTTCTTTTTGCACGCTTTTTTAACCATCGCCATCACGTTGTTTTTAAGTTTTTTTCTGTTTCAGGGATGTGTTCGACTGGCGGCCGGCCCCGAGCGGATCACCCGCAAAGCTTTCGAAAAAATGAAACACCAGGTGGAGAAGTTTCAGCCCATATCCATGAATCCGGTGGGAGAACAAATCGACATCCTTTTGAGTATGGCTTCGGCAGACTCATCTGTTCAATAGATAATTTTTTAACTTTAGGCACTTTTAACTCTTGTCCGCTGATGCACTGTGGCGGATTAGCTCACTTCTAACCTCCCCGTTTAATACGGGATAAATAGGCACTTTCAAAGTAATGCTCGTTTACCTTAAACTCATACTCACCGCCATCTTCTGGGGCGGCACATTCATCGCCGGCAGGGTGGTGGCAAAAGATGTGGGGCCGTTTTCCGCGGCGTTTTTCAGATTCTTTATTGCGTCTATTTTTCTCATTTTGTTTACCTACAAAATCGAGGGCAGACTGCCGGTTTTGCAAAAAAAGCAAATCTTCCCGGTGTTTCTGCTGGGTATGACCGGGGTGTTTTTATACAATGTGTTCTTTTTTAAAGGGCTCAAAATCATCCATGCCGGCAGGGCGGCCGTCATTATCGCCGGGAATCCCATACTCATTACCCTGTTTTCCGCGTATTTTTTTAAGGAAAAATTGAGCCTGATCAAAGTGGTCGGCATTATCCTTTCGGTGTCCGGCGCCGTGATCGTGATCTCAAAAGGAAGTTTCAATGAAATTGTCAGCGGCGGCGTGGGGTGGGGAGAAATTTTCATCTTTGGATGTGTGCTCAGTTGGGTGGCGTATTCCTTGATCGGAAAGGCAGTTATGGACAGACTGTCACCTCTGGCAGCGGTATCTTATTCCTCGGTGATCGGGACGTTTTTCTTGTTTTTCCCGGCCTTTTTTGAAGGTGCCGTGCAAAACTTTCGCCATTACTACCTTGTGGACTGGGTGGGTATGTTTTACCTTGGATTTTTCGGAACCGTCATCGGATTTGTATGGTATTATGAAGGCATAAAAAAAATCGGGGCCATGAAGGCAAGCCTGTTTATTAATTTTGTTCCCATCAGCGCTGTGGTGATGGCATTTTTTATTTTAGATGAGCCGATCACCCTGTCGCTGTTCATCGGCACCCTTCTGGTCTGCTCCGGTGTTTATCTGACGAACAAAAGATTCACCCCGGTTTTTAGGGCCACTAAGACACTAAGGCACTAAAAATATATTATAAAATATCCTCTTTGTGTCTTCGTGGCTGACACAGGTTTATCTGGGAGTTTGAGAATGAATTCTATGGATCAAAAATATCTATCACCCACATCGATCATCGACAGTGATCATCCAACAGTTATCGAATATGCCAATAAAACCGTTAAAAATGCGGGCAGCGATCCTGTTGCCCAAGCCGTAAAACTCTACTATGCGGTTCGGGACAATATCTGGTATGATCCCTATTATCCCTTTTACCTTCCGGAGCATTACCGGGCCAGCAATATCATCAAAAGCGGCCGGGGATTTTGCATCAGCAAAGCCGGGCTCCTGTGTGCCCTGGGAAGGTCCCTTCGAATTCCCTCCAGAGTAGGCTTTGCAACGGTTAAAAATCATTTGGCCACCCC
Organism: Desulfobacteraceae bacterium; assembly: GCA_002868985.1. Taxonomy (GTDB): domain Bacteria; phylum Desulfobacterota; class Desulfobacteria; order Desulfobacterales; family UBA11574; genus UBA11574. Next base: position 2,268 of record PKTV01000398.1, read on the forward strand.
GAAACTTCTGGAATTCATCGGTTCGGATCTGTTTGTCTATCATGGATATACGGAACTTTATCTGTCCGGAAAATGGATCAAGGCCACCCCCACGTTCAATATCGAATTGTGCGAAAAACATCATGTCACTCCCCTTGACTTTAACGGCCAAGAAGATGCCATCTTCCATGAATTTAATCAGGAGAAAAAACAGTTTATGGAATATCTGGAGTATTACGGAACTTATGCGGATATCCCCATTGACAACATCCTTGATGAATGGAAAAAAGTGTACGGCGAGGATCGTATTCGAAAATGGATGGACAATTTTGAAAAAACAGGAACAACCAACCCGGATTAACAGCCCCGCCCTAAACTCGATTTTACAAAATCGTAAGACGGGTCAATACATTACTTGACAGTTCAATTTTCGGAATATGATATCACAACTTTTTATCAAACTTCAGATTTCCAGAAATATAACAGAACACACAACTTCATCGTTGAGAGAAATTTCAGGTATCAAAGATTCAAAATAGCATGACAGCATGTGAAACCCAAGAGTGTTTTTCGTCGGTAATAACTTGATTTATTTTTCTAAAGCTACCTCAATTGTAAAACTTCCGGAATCGGTCTTGAAAGGAATAGCAATTTTATGACCTTTGGTCATTGGCATAATCTTATGTTTTTCGCCGGTAATGACTGAAGGAATGGCTCCATGAAATACTTTACCTATTTCCTCTAATTCTTTTCTTGCCAGACCAGATATCATATTGGTCAATTCACCCACAGCATCTGCAATTTCATTGTTTATTTCCTTCATCTCCTCCCCGAACATGTTGGAAACAATTTTTAGGATGCATGGTTTATTGAATGTGACGGAAACAGTTCCATTTGATTCACCAGTGAATCCGACAACACCGGAAACATCTCCATGGGCAACGTCGTCTTTTTTGAGGTAAGGTTTTCCTGCTTCAGGCTTAATAAATGCCATTGTTTTAAGAACATTTAACGTTGCATTAATAAATGGATTAATAAGTTTTACATCCATTGCCCTATCCTCCCTTGCCATTAATTGGAATATGAAAACAATGAAGAATTGAAAATCAATTAAATACCTTCTGTAATTTTTCGCTGATTGTTTCTGCCGCAAACGGTCTCACCACGCCATTAGCTACTCCTGACTTGATTTTCGTCTGATACTGTTCGGCCCTTTAATTTCCCTATCTTTGGGTTTATTTGGCAACAAGCCGCACACTTCACTAAATACTCTTCCAGTGAACATTTAAATAAAGCGCCACCCTGTAATCCAAATCCTTCTGATGTGGGTGTTATCTCAATGATTGTCTCGCACCCGCAGTCTGAACATTTACCATTTAATACGATTGTCGATTTCTCTGGGTTAACGTCAAACATTTTTCTTAATATTTTAATCATTAGGTATTGTTTCTTTCCGTTGCTATCGAAGTCTTTTCAAAAAATATTAATTAAATGGTGAATGAAAATATTGCTTTTTTATAACAAGTTGAGAGGAGGGGGTGACCGATGTCCCGCCACCCCCTGCAATGAGAAAATCAGGAAATTAAGGGGCCAATTGAGGGAACTGGCTTTCCTGAAAATATTCAATTTAGTCGATTTTCAACAAAAAAGTCAATGCTGAATAATGTGGAACAAAATACGTAAATATAATACCCATTCAGTGGAGGGATAAAAGGTGAGACCGGAGGTTTCCTCTCTGGCCCTGAAGGCCAATCTTCCTTCGTATATTTTTTCTGTGAGTGTCAATTGTCCTCGGGGATACATTCATAAGTTCTGCTATCTTTTTGCTGGGACTGCCATGCCTTATTAGGTTTGCTATCTGGATTTCTGTGGGTGTCAGGTTTAAATATTCCAAAGACATTTTTCGAGTAAATGGAGATACAATTTCGTTTAGATTTGATTCTATAATACTCAAAAAAGTTTTTTGTTGATCATCCAATTTAGTTTTTTTGATTTTTTTAAAATATGGTTCCATCAGTTCTTTTACGTTTATCAATACATTATCTTCAAGTTCTTCTTTATCTTCCTCCCTTTTTTTCAACAAGACTTTCATTGCTGTATTTACTTCTTCAAGACTATTTTTCTTGATTTCCAGCTCTCTGGTTCGTTCCTTAAGAACCCTTTCCGCCTGTTTTTGCTCAGTGAGATCCCGAATTACTGCCATGCGCACTTTGTGTCCATTGTGGCTGGTCAATTTAATTCGAATTTCCATCGGAAATTTTGTTCCATCTTTTTTCACTCCAGTTGCTTCGTAAGGGCCAAAATTACCTAAAGAAATTTGTGTCTTAATATTCTCTATTGATTCAGGAGTTGCTGTTAATGAAATTGCATCCTTTCCGGCCAATTCCTCTGGATTATAGCCAAACATTTCATAATATTGGTTATTTGCTTCAACAATTACACCTTTATCATGCAATGCAATTGCTTCAAATGATCCTTCTGCTAATTTACGGAAATGTTCCTCACTCTCCTGAAGTGCTTTTTCCGTCAGCTTGTGCTGAGTGATTTCTTCCTCTAATTCCCTGGTTCTTTCTTTGAGTTCCAGGTTGTTAAGCCCGGTTTTTGCAATCATCACAGACAGTTCGCTTAAAAAAGAGAGTGCATTTTCAAACTGATCTTCACTAACGACCGGAACTTCGCTTAAAGCCTCCAAATAGGCGTCTAAATCATAACCATACATTTTGGCTTGCTTTTTAAATCGCTCAATA
>PKTV01000089.1 GCA_002868985.1 Desulfobacteraceae bacterium
GCGGCTGGATCGAAGTGTACAATGTCCACCAGGATTCGGAGTTTAAATCTTACATCCAGAGCATTCTCAATGCCAAAATGGTGGAAGTCTGCTCCACCACATTGCCTCAAAAGGCACTGCCCCATATCTTAAGTCACCCGCAGTATCAGGACTATCTGGAACATCGTCGCCAGCGGTATCAACGATTCTCACAAATTGCGTATGACCGGCTCAAAAGCATTCCAGGGATTATCGTCAATCCCACCAATGGTGCATTTTACATGAGTGTGGCCTTTGAAGACGGTGTATTGAATCAGCTTCAGACGCTTCCCATTTCCAACGGGGCGGTGGGTGACCTGGTGAATGAAATTACCGGCGATCCGAATATTCAACCGGACAAGCGGTTCGTCTACTATCTTCTGGCTGCTACAGGAATTTGTGTGGTTCCCCTGACGTCTTTTAATACGCATATGCAGGGATTTCGCATCACCCTGTTAGAGCCGGATGAGAAACGGTTCAGTCAGATGCTCGATAAATTAAAAGAGGGGATTGAGCACTATATTGCCTGAATCTTACATGAAAATTGATGAGAATCTTTATAATCCTTAATTATTGCAGGTGTAAACAACATCATAGCATCGTATATTTTACGCCAAATCATATACCCGTTTACCTCTGCTATAAATAATCGTACAGGTCGGATGATATCCTATTTTTCTCATCAATTTTCACCCTTACGGGCGATCCGGAGGTTTTTATGCCCTGCGGGCTGCGCTTACAGCGCCTTTATTATTAAGGGCTCGCAATAGCAGACTATGGCTTCACCCTTAAATGCCTTGCATATGAAAAACTCCGACTCGTGCAAAATCTGCCACTGTTTTAGAGTCGATTTTAAAAGGATCTTCTGCTACTAAATTCATGGGAATTAAGTGAAAGAAAATATATGAAAGGGTCGTAAAAAGGCTTTAATGGCTTGAAGTGTTTGTTACGAGCCACGATTCAATTTTGCTTATATCGTCAATGGACGGATCCGATCCGGGTAGCGTCTGGAAAGATAACATCTTTTTTTCTGATTTTTTTCCATATATAACTTCCGGAGAATGTATTTTTTCGTTAAGTGCAATATTTAATTGACGGTCCCTTCCGTATATATCATCTCTAAAATTGACAATACCGTCTTTATCAACCCAGGCTGTCCAGTAAAGAATATGAATGTTAATCGGGTCAGACAATAATATTGTTCTGGTCTTTTTACTGTTGACCTCAGCTGTTAATTTTTCAAAAGTCCATTTTGAATTGTCTGTCAGAAGGTAAGCCGCCAGTTTTATGGGCTTTTCAACTCGGACACAACCGGAGCTGAAGGTACGTTTGATTTTGTTGAATAATTCATGAGCCGGCGTGTCATGCAAATATATACTGAACTTGTTTGGTAAAATAAATTTGACGCGTCCAAGGGCATTCGAATTTGCCGGATCCTGGCGGAGCTTATAGACAAAGTTCTTTTTTGTAACCGTATTCCAGTCGATAGATTCAGGGTTTACTTCCTTAGCACCATCCTCACAGTTTTCAAATAACCGGATGCTTTTATCCTTCAAATAGTTTGAATCGTTTTTGATACATGGCAACACATCATTTATGGCAATTTTATGGGGGATATTCCAATAGGGATTCAGTTCCAAGTAGGTTATTTTTCTTGACAGAGCCGGTGTGGGGCGCTTCTTTTTCCCTACAATAGCCCGGCTTGATGTTACTGACTGTCCATTTTCAATGATATCGAGTTCAAAATTGGCGGTATTGACCATGATATAGCGTTTTCCCAGGTCTTGGGGAAGCCACCGCCATCGCTCCATATTTAATTTTATCTGTTCGATACGATCTTCCACCGAAATATTTAACACTGTAAGTGTACTTGATCCCACAACTCCGTCAATCTTGAGACCGTTCCTGGCCTGGAATTTTTTGACAGAATTTTCCAGGGCTTCATCAAAGTATTCCTCATTATCGTTTTTTGAATCTGTAAGATCTTCTGAAATGATTAGCCGTGAACGTAAAGCGGCAATACGTTTTCCGGTGTCACCTTTGCGCAGCTTTGCTCCCACAGGCACTTTATGCCAGCCGCCCGAATTTTTTATATTTTTATATTTTAATAATGCCGACTTCAGTTTTAAATATCCTGAATGATGCGGTTGCAATATATCAACCAATTCTTCCAGTTTCTCATTATGCAATGATGTTTGCAGAATTTTTAACAGATTTTTTTTCGGTTTTTTTATGTGCCAATCAAAAGCGGTTGGATTAGGTTCCACGATTCCTTCTGACAAATGAAATCCGTATGAAAAAAAAGCATCTGTTAAAAGTAGCTCGAGTTCCGCGAATTTTGCAGGCTCAAACGCATCTAATGCGCGGTTGAATTCAACATCCGAAAGCAAGGTCAAAATATCGTCTCGATGATAGGTCGAGGAATCGAGTCCCTCATGGTCTGCTTCAATAATCGTCTTTATGAAAATGGCTGCTTTATTGTTCATCCCATCTTTAGTCACCCATACAGGCTTGATTTTTCGATGAAGATAAAAAACGAAAAGCAATTCGGGATTGCAGATCAGGTCGGTTTTAGAATCTATGTTGTTTTTGATCGTCAGGGACGCAAGCCGGGCTATCAGAGACTCACGCACTTTATCGGTAACATTGAAACCATTTCGGGTTTGTGTATTTTGATTAGGGATATTTATCAGGTCACGGTTAAAATTGTCGATGAGTCTTTTGGGGCCGTAGGAATCGTTAAACTTCATCAAGGAAGGAGAACCTTTTATCATGCTATTTATAGCAGGATTAATATAACCATTGAGGTCCTTTTTTTCAAAAGGAAGCGAACGACTGCTCAAAGAATATTTATCCGTCTGATCATTTAAATTCAGCGCATAAACATTTCCGAAAAAGAACAAAATACTTCCCGACAAAATTATTAGAATTTTCAACAGTCTCATATTTTTCCAGTCTATAGCGATTTTGCAATAACAAAACAGCAAATATAATGCCAGAGGATAAACGTAATAGAGAATATTCTAAAACCTATTGATTTAGTTAAGAATTAATTAAAAGATTTAAATTGATGATGGTGAAAAAGAATTGGAATTGTGAAATAAATTACATGATGTTTAGGCAGTGAAGGTAATAGCTTCTGAGGAATGGAATGTTGGAATAATAAAGTAATGGAATAATGGTTCCTTTTCAAAAATCCAATATCCCAGCATTCCATCATTCCAGTCTCCCAAGGATGCCATGGGCCGCAAATCCCTTAGGTATGATAGCTCATGCGTATTTTAAAGATCGTTTTTGGGCAAGATTGATTCGGGTTAGTTGTTTTTCCATCTAATAACCTGTTTTTTGAAATCTATTTGATACTCAATTCCCTTTAGAAAATTCATGCCGAGAAGTCCCTGGAATCCATCTTCAGAGCCTTCATACTCAATAAAACCTGCATAAATATTTTTCTTAGCAACCGGTCCAACTTGCACGTAGCTTAATTTTGCTACAGCTGATTCTATCTTTTGTCCACCAGCCAACGTGAGCATGATTTTTTGGGTTTTGTTTATATCTAATCGGTCGGCTACTTGCTGGTGCAATATTACGATAGAAGCGCCGGTATCTAAAAGGAGCATGACTTCTGTTTCACGAGAGCCGTAAGCCAAAGTAACAGGAACCAACACACGATTGCCTTCTATAACGACTTTCGTTTCACTATTGTTAGCCAGCCTTGCCTGCCCCCGATTAAATGCCTCCATCTTCATATCAAGCTTTTCGCTTGCATCTAAATCGATATAAAACTTTCGGCGCTTATGTATTGATATATAAGTTCCATATCTATCAGAGCCTGTTTGGTAGGTTCCGGTTTCACCTAATTTAAATCTTTTAAGATCAGCCTTATCAATATACCAACTACCGTTGGCATCGGTTTGCAAATATACTCCTCCTTTGTCTCTGTCGACGTAGTAAGTACCTGCGGCATGCAGGGGGAGGACCGAAAAACAAAAAAAGATAACGGCTATGATTAACCTGGGAACCATAAAGGGATTTTGCTTTTATTTAAATTTGAATTCCCAGATGCTTGCATCGCGGGATGAATTCAAATAAAGTATAAGATCCTTGTTAAAGCGAAAGTGCGGTGCCACAGTCAGGAGGTCTGTTGCGAAAATTCCGAAATATCCCGTAGCTTGAGCGGGATAGGAGTTTTAGCTTTTCCTCATACCGAGCGGCATATCCGCGTTTCATAAAATCGTTACACGATTATATTCTAATCTTTTTTAAAGAATTTTTTCCTTCCAACTCCAACGAGCCCTACCAGACCGGCACCAAGAAGTACAAGTGTAGTCGGCTCGGGAACAGGGGAGGCTTCAGTACCGACACCTATTTGTGTTACCGGTGTAACAGCACCTGAGCTTGAAGAAAAACTTGATTTGCTAAAGGTTGCCGGATCATCAGACGAGGGACAACCGACAATTCCAAAAAACATAATCACAATACATAAAACCATAAATAATTTCTTCATTTTTTTTCTCCTTTTTAAAAGTCATGAGAATTCTTTTTGGTTATCATAAAACAGGTTGTTAAAGCCTTTTCATCAATTATTTGCAAAAGTTGGGCCACAATGGTTTGATGTAAATTTATTGTAATAAATTAAATAAATTAACTTGTTTCGATAAAAAATTTAAAATAAAATTTATGAAAATATTTACACACTTTTTCTGTAATATAGGTGATATATAAGCAGAAGGTTATCGCAGAATTTTGCAGGAGGGATTAGAGGGCGGAAGTCAAGTATCAAAACTGTAATAGGGCATCCAGCGTGGGCGATAAATAAAAAATGGGGCCATTACTGGCCCCAAAGGCAGGTCTTCTTTAATATTACTTTCTTAGTTTTTATTTCTGGTTCTTCTCCAATTTAGTTGGAGAAGAGGGTCCAAGGATTCGAGGGGTCAAGGATTCAGGGGTTTGTTTTCTAAAGA
>PKTV01000528.1 GCA_002868985.1 Desulfobacteraceae bacterium
CCTGGGAGGATGCCGCTAAAAATGCCGTAGAGACAGCAGCCAAAACTCTTAGAGGTCTTAGAATCGGAGAAATTAACAAGTTAGACGTGAAGATCGATAACGGGAAAGTGGTTGCTTATCGTGCCAGGGTACATCTTTCCTTTAGATATGAAGTCGAATAGAGCATCTGTGGGGGGAGAGCAACGTAAAAGCAATATGGTTTCTCCCCCCCTTTTTATTTCCAAGACAGACCGGCCGAAAAAAAACAGGCGTTATAGTCTCATGCTTTAACGCATTGTTTTCCTGCGACAAAGTTTGGATACTTGCTAAGGATGACAAACGTCGTTGTTTTTCCTTTAATTCCGATAGGGACAAAGAACTTCAGGGCTTCTTCAAAATAAAAAATAAAGTTTATCTAAGAATTATGTGGAGATTGCAATGAAAAGCAAAAATGAACAAACCAGATGTGTGCCTGGATTTTTGAGAAAAACAAGACCAAATGCTGCGGTCACTGTTCACAACTACTTCCGCGAATGGGAGAAAAGGCATCTCAATCTAAAACGAAAAAGATCTAAGCATAAGTTTGAACCGGCCATTTGCTTTTCACGTCAAATTGGTGTTGGGGTTCTGGAGACCGCAGATATTCTGGCAAAAAATATCGGCTACCGTGTGATTGATCGCGAAATACTCGAGCATATCGCCAAAAATAAAAAGCTGAGTGAAAAAACGGTTGAATTTTTGAATGAACAGTATCCGGATATCATAACGGAGTATTTATCGTGGATTGTCGGTGAAAAAGCCTTCGCAAAGAGTGAAAGCATCAATGCCTTATTCAAAACGATTTTATCTTTTGCCACCTTAGAACCCTCCATTTTTGTTGGAAGAGGCGCGTATCTTCTCCTACCGAGAGAACGAATATTGGCTGTAAGATTTATCGCTTCAGATGAACTCCGAATAAAACGGTTGGCCAAGCTATTAAATATGACGGAAAAAGAAGCTGCTAAAAATTTGGATCAGGCCGATAAAGAACAACGATTATTTTTTAAACATGTTTATGGCAAAAAGAGTATCATTCCTGATGAATTTGATATGGTGATCAATTTGGACTATATCCATAAGCCGAGATGGGCTGCAGAGATTGTTGCTCAGGCGTTTAAAGAAAAATTCGACAAGATTTCCGTTGACTAAAATATCACCTAAACTGAGCGTTTCAAATTTTTGAAATGGTTAATTTGATAATATTTCTAAGGTATTCTGACATTCTGGATTTCAAGAATTTGAAACTCTCCGGGATTTCCAATTTTACCGCATCTACTGCGTCAGATGCCGTTCCGCATAGGCGACTATAGCGAAACGACATCTTCCTTGTATCTGCGGCAAACTTGAAAATCGCTCAATTTAGGTATCAATAAGGGCATCGATACGATCCCTTTGGCCGTCTTAAATATCTCGGCAACGGAAATTATCGTTACAGCTGTCAGGTCATTTGTCCATTGTATGGGAGGAATTCCCACATAGGAGATTTACCCATAAAAAATGAAGTTTTTACCTATGGACAAAATCAGTCAAGTCGGTAACAAATAACTCAAGTTTCGCACCATTATTTTTTAGCGACACCCATACAGAGCAAGCGGCCGGAAAAAATTTTTAAGGTAACATCATATGAAAATTTAGTACCTGAATCTTGCACGAGGTTGTTTAAACCTCCTTCAATTAAGGATTATAAAGATTCTCATTGATTTTCATGCAAGAATCAGTTCATAAGACAAGGAGGTATTCATGCACCATGTTCATACAAATCCCATAAAAAATAGAATGTATATCATTTTAAAAGACGGAAATACGAATGATATCACAGCATACGTCAATGCAATCGAAAATGCCTGTGGGGATCTGCCTTATAATTTCTCATGTGTTGTCGTTTTAGATAAAAAGGGAATCGTTCGTCAAAGTGAAATTGATCTTTTGTTTAATACCGTGGATTTAATTTATGCTTATGGCGCCGATAGAATAATTCTTGTCAGAAAAAACAATGGCAACTCCGATTTCGTCCAACCCAATCTGTTGAATTTTAAAACCTGTTTCACGGTTGAAAATGCAATGGATATTCAGGAAGCAGAGAACATACTCGATCAAAGACACCATGCTGTTGTCTAATATTGGGACCATTGTGGATAATAAATAGAGGGAAGAAAAATAAACCAAGCTTTTTTGCTAGGATACAATTGACTCCGCTTGTCATCCGGTTCTTATAGAAAACTTTTTTCTAAAGTTTTCCTCGACAATTTCAGCAGCCCATTGTGGATCTTTAATATAATCACAATTGATAACCAGATCAAACTCTTGGGTTGAAGCTTTTTCGAGGTGATACACTTTTTTATAAAAATAACTCTGCTTTAAATTGAAGTCTTCCAATTTTCTTTCGATTTCCTGCTCTTCAACGTTGAGTATCGTGGCCAAGCGCTTGACCCGATACCCTTTCGAACAAACAAATCTCACAGCCATCACATGCTCACGGGGCAATACAAGGTGTGTTCCCCAGCCGATAAAAATCGTAGGGCCTAAACCGGCGATTGCGCGTATCGTTGCAAACAGATGTCTGTTATAGTCGTTGTCCGGAAAAGACGTTTCATTGAAAAGATGTGATAAATATTCATTCATTTTTCCTGGATAACGTTTATCAAAAAAATCTGTTGTTATATCACTCAATTTTATTTCATTGGTGATATGCTCCAGTATTTGTCGATCAACGACTCGATAACCGATTCTCTTTGCCAGAATATCTGCGATTTCAACTGCCCCGACGCCGATAATACGGGAAAAACAAATTGTGGGAAATAATTTTTCAGGCTGAATGTCTTCCTTTTTCATCTTTTGCTGTTCTTTGTCCCACTCTCGGATATAACGATCTGCCAAGTCAGCAGCACTCTGCTTTTTTTCCGCATAATATCCTGGAATATACTCAATATTCTTGTTGGAGTCGACCATTTCAAATCTCCTTTTTTATAATTTGATTATTTAAGTATGTACAATAATAGAACAGCAAGATTCGTACCACTTTATAATCGATAATAATACTTTTTAACAAATTGTTTTGATAGTGTATTTTCCCCCTTTGGCAACCCCTATATAAGCGTAGAAAAATAATTGATGTTGTAGATTGTAGCAAGATGTAAAATAGGTTGGCCCGTATCATTGAAACATCGAAAGAAATTCCGTGGCGTTCGTTACCTTTTTACACCATGTAAAAAAAACTGACATCAAAGGCCTTTAACCATGAAAACCGAAATATTTTGTTCAAGATAATTTTTCATATTATTGGCAGGTTAAAAAAATGACTCTAAAATTTAATCGTGGCATAAAAATTGTATTTTATATTTATTTCAACAATCTGAAATTAACATCAAAATAAATCTTCATCGGCCAGCGCTTTATCCGACACGGGCGGGTTTGTTAAAATACAAAATTTGATTTTTTTAATTAGTTGAGAACCGATTAAGGAAATAGAATATGTCGAAGCAATATTTGGAATGCCCTTTGTTTAATCACGAAAACTGCAAAGAGCTTCATAACCGAAAAGTCTGTGCTATTGTGCGAAAAGATAGAGTTTGCCTTAGAAATATTCCAAAGGCAGGAAAGAAAGCACGAAAAAGAAAAGAGACTGAGGAAACTGCTGAAAGAGATAAAACTACCGCCTTCAGTATGGTCTGAACGATGGGGAGGTTATTATGGGCAGAAGAAGGATTCTAATCGTTGATGATGAACTCGCCCTCCGAGAATCTCTGGCCGGATGGCTTGAAAGAGATGGTTACGACGTGGAAATGGCGTCCGGCAGTAAGGAAGCACTGAAAAGATTAAAAGATGCCCGGTTTGATATCTTTATCGTTGATGTCAAGATGAGGGAGATCAGCGGGATAGAGATATTAAAACAAGTGAATGCGAATTATCCTAATGCAACGGTCATTATGATGACCGCTTACGGCTCGATCGATAAGGCTATTCTAGCCATGAAGAACAAGGCTTACGATTATCTGCTCAAGCCTTTTGATCCGATCGACTTGAGTCTGATGATTAAAAAGATTTTTCAAGAAAAGGAAAATGCCTCGAAACATCGCCAGGCGGAGGAACACGTCAAGAACCGGACAGATAATAAAAGAAAGGTCGCTCAATCAAAATCCGTTCCTGTAATTTTTGACGACTTTCCGAATAAAAATCAGATGCTCTCCACGGTTTCATCGACCCAAAAAAATTCTATAGATTTCGAAAAAAAAGACCTAAAAATCATGCTGGTGGATGATGAAAAGAGGTTCATTTTGCCCCTTAAAAAACGGCTTTCCAAGAGAGGTTACGATATTATTACCGCAAACAATGGAATGGACGCACTAAAGAAATTAAAACAGACGAGCGTTCAAGTGGTTTTTCTTGACGTCGTGATGCCGTTCATGGCCGGTATTGAGACCTTGATAGAGATTAGAAACCTCTATCCGAATATCGAAGTTATCATGTTGACGGGAAAAGCTTCGTTGGAAGATGCTGTAAAGTGTTTAAAGTACGGGGCAGCCGATTATTTAATGAAGCCGACAGATATCGAGGAAATCATCCAAAAGGCAGCCGCGACGGCGGCTGAGGAGGCCAGGCCGACGGTTGTACAATATTGACCATTGAAGGGCTTCAAAAAGGACCCGAGCTTCATCCGCTGCAAAAAGCATTTGTCGGCGAATCCGCGCTACAGTGCGGATACTGCACAGCCGGTATGATCATGGCCGCCAACGCACTGATCAACACCGAACCGGAACCTAACGAGGCTACCATACGTAAAAACATAGCCAACAATCTTTGCCGGTGCACCGGGTATGACAGGCCTGTAAAAGCCGTCCTCAAGGCGGCCAAGGATATGAAGGAGGGCATCAATGCCTGAAACTCACATTGCTGTCGGAAAATCCCTGCAACGAATCGACGGCATCGATAAGGTCACCGGATCG
>PKTV01000256.1 GCA_002868985.1 Desulfobacteraceae bacterium
ATGAAGCGACCTTGCTCTTTAATAACGCCGAAACTCCGGGAAATTGTGCAGTATCATTTTCCAGCCCCCAGAGCGCTGCTCCCAATGCTTCAAAATAGGGTGCTTCCGTAGGAACGATTAAACCGGGAACCTCTTTACGCAAATATTCGACCACCATATGGTTGTTCGCCACTCCGCCTGTAATCATAATATTTTTTCTTTCAACCTTTTTTAAAAGCTCCAGAATTTTACTTGCCATCATCTTGCAAAGTCCGGCCGTAACTTTCGCTTTGGGAACTCCCTTATTGGTGGCATGCGTACAGTCGGATTTGCAAAAAACAGAGCAACGTCCGGACACATGATGGGGTTTTGTGGAAGCGGCCCACCGAGTGGCTTCGTCCAGGGACACGTTCATTCTTCGCAGTTGCTGAAGGAAGAATTCACCGGTTCCAGAGGCACACTTGTTGCCGGTTAACACATTGGAGATCTGTCCCAAACGGTTAATGACATATACCATGAAGGTTTCGCCGCCCGCTGAAACGACAGCAGGACATGAGATGTCCGGAGGTTTTACAAACCGGTAGGCATATTCCACCGCTTCGGGTTCGGGTATTGATGTAAGATTAACAAACGTTCGGAATTTCCGGCCGGTTGCCACAATCCTGTCGAATGAATTCAAATCAAAGTTTTTGATGACAGAGAGCAGGATCCGTTTGGGATCTCCTTCGTGACTGTGAACAGCCCATTCTACAATCCGGGGTTTCTTATCAAATTGTTTCGGATTGCCTTTATCCGAACTCCGGTCTTGTTCAATCCGGGCAATAGAAACAGTGGATGCCCCGAGGCAAAGGCCCAGGACACTGACCTTCTTGACCATGTCGCTTTCCCAAACTGTCTTGCAAGCTCCCATATGCCTATGAAAATTAGAATAACCTGTATTCATGTTCATTAGTTCTTCTCCTTAAAGCGGATTGTGGAGATTATTAAATGGCCTTTAACATCATCTTCATAAATACAATTTGGGTCGGAACATCATGAAGGGTTTAGTTTCTTTTTTCTTTCTTAACAGAGCAAACATCATTCCAAATGAGATACCGGTCTTCAATGAAGGACACCCGATACTTTTGTCGAAACCCAAAGACGAATTGAGCATTCTAAAATATATTGATGTATTATCAACAAGATATCTCCATCATCCGGAAAGGTGACATGAAATCAATATATTTTCAAAATTTATTCCGAATGGCTGATATGGGCTGAAAGGAAATCATTAAAAGCGTGCAAGATAAATTGACGTGTTCATAGAGGTTTTAAAAGGATAGCGTAGTATCAACAACTTATGGCACAGCAAGAAATGTTTACGGCGCAAAATGAATTGCACCGTTTTAATCGGAGAATTTTGTATTTTTTTAGTTTTAGCGTGTTATATGGTATACTGTATCAGAACTACTGACTATTTGTTTTTCAACTTCAGACGCCTGTTCAATGCCTGGCGCGTTATTCCCAGGCTCAATGCCGCTATGGACTGATTGCCATCTGTTCGTTTCATGGCTTCATCAATGAGGAGTTGTTCCGCCTGTTTGAGTGTTGGCAATTGCTCGGGAAAAGACAGTAAAACCTTCTTCTCTTTGAGCAACTGTTTTGATCCTATTTCAAACGAAGGATGTTTTTGATAGATATAAGACTTGAAGCTTTCCATGGAAAGTTTACCGGATTTATGACTGCTGACCGCATTGAAAACCATAGATTCCAGTTCTCTGATATTTCCTGGGAACTGATAGGTCGAAAGCAGGATGGTGAGTTCATCAGGCGGCGTAGGTTTCTTCTTATCCAGAGTTTTGGATGCTTTTTCCAAAAAGTGCTCCGCAAGAATAGTCAGATCCTCCAGACGCTCACGAAGGGGTGGAACATGAATATGATGGTCGCAAAGCCTGTAGTAAAGGTCCTTGCGAAATCTGCCGGACGACTTGAGCCTATCGAGGTCCTGATTGGTGGCAACAATTATTCGGGCGTTAGAGCCCTTTGCAACATCGGATCCAAGGGGGAAAAAATCTCCATCTTGTAGAAGCCGCAAGAGTTTTACCTGTGATGGAGCACTCAGATCACCGATCTCATCTAAAAAAAGTGTTCCTCCTGACGCTTGTTCTATCAAGCCGCTACGGGCCTGTTCTGCGCCGGTAAAGGCACCTTTCTTATGCCCAAAAAGCGTGTCCGAAAAAATATTATCATCCAAACCCGCCACATTTACAGGGATAAAATCGCCCTCTCGATGGCTTAAAGCATGGACCGCTTTGGCAACCAACTCCTTGCCGACACCGGTTTCTCCGGTAATCAGGACCGGCCGCGGGCTTTTAGAAATCGCCTCAACATATTGAAAGATAGACCGCATACCAGCACTGTTTGTCACAATCTCCGAAAAAGCCTCGGGATGCTGTAACTTGTCGAACAAAACATGGGCTTTTAACAATCTGTTCTCTTTTTGCAATTCACGGAGTTCCAAGGCCCGTCTTACGCCGCTGACAAGGCGACTTTTTTCAACAGGTTTAACCATATAGTCAAATGCCCCGTGTTTCATGCATTTTACGGCCGTTTCCACATCGTTTGCTCCTGTAATAATAATGACAGGAATTTCGGGAAAATCGCTGTTTACCTTCAGAAGCAGTTCTTCACCGGACACATGCGGCATTCTCAAATCGAGAAGCATGACTTCAACCTCCCGACCGGAAAGGGTCGGCATCACATCACGGCTATCCTGGACACGTACAAAATGGTTCATATTTGCAGAACGAAGCGCAATTTCAAAGCTATCCAAAGCCTGCTCTTCGTCATCTACCAAAATGACTGGAAATTCAGGGTATACAGACTCTTTCATTCTATTATCCCTTTCACTGTATTGTTTTTTTCTATAACGGGCAAAACAATCTCGGCTGTTGTTCCCTTCCCGATTTCCGAGTCAAAAATCATTCGACCACCGTGTTCCTCAACAATTTTTGAAGAAATTGATAAGCCCAGTCCAGTGCCTCCTGAATCATGCTTGGTGGTAAAAAACGGGTCCGTAATCTGCAACAAATTTTCTGAAGGAATTCCAATGCCCTCATCCCGTATTTTAATCACAATACTTTTCATCTCTTCATCACATGACGTTGAAACAAAAATGCCTTTACTGGGATCCTTAATGGCCTGGCAGGCATTTTGGATCAAATTGACAAATACCTGTTCGAGTCTCTGAAAATTACCGGTCAGGGCTGGTAAATCCCTACCATATTCTACTGAAAAACGATCTGTGGATTTTTTTATCATATTTGAAATGAGTGAAATGGCAGATTGTAAAACAGCATTAATATCAACAGATTGTTTTGCCTCGGCAACATCCTTTCGTACGAAATTCTTTAAGTCTTCAACAATTTGCATGATCCGTTTAGACCCGTTCAATATTCCGGAGAACAATACCGGTATTTTTTCACGCATCTCCGTGTATTTCATACCCCCGATCATAAAATCGCCATTTTCCGTGTAGTATTCATCAAGGATCGGCAGGGCACTTTCCCAGGCTTCCTGCAGTGTGGGAGTGTTTAGCCGAATAAAATTGTTGGGATTGTTTATCTCATGCGCCACACCGGAAACCAGTGTGCCCAAGGCAACCATTTTGCTGGCTTGAAAAAGCTGCTCTTGATGTAACCTTTCCTGTTCTTGGGCCCGTTTACGCTCGGTAATGTCACGTCCAACACCCCGGAAGCCGATGGGTTCACCTTTTGAGCCATAGATTAGTGCTATAGTAGTCTCGATAAACTTCTTCGTTCCGTCCTTTCCGATGGTTTCCCAATCGGATGCCAGAGCGGGTTTACCCGTTCGGTAAACTTCGTTAAAAATTTTAAATACTTTTTCAGCGGTATCTTTAGTCATAAACTGACGATCGTTCATGCCGATCAATTCTTCTTGAGAATAACCGAGATGTCTCCGCAGGGCCGGATTGACAAAGATCAAATTCCCGGTCAGATCGACTTCCCAATATCCGTCTTCCATGCTGTTAAGAATGGTTTTATATTTCTTATCGCTTTCATACAAAGCCTCCTCGGCCTGCACACGATTGATAATTTCTCTTCTGTACGCATGGTATGTCTCTTTCACTTCCTTATACTGTATCTCGGCATTTTCAAAGGCCTTTGTTAATCGAAGTGAAAGAAGAAATGCCTGTGAAAAAATAAAAATAAAAAGGCCCAAAGGTGCAAGGTATCCGGTCTGTATAATCTTTTCAGCGTACATCATGTCATTGATGGCTGAAAATGCCAAAATGATAAATCCAAGAAGAAAAATAAATGCGCCGTCTCTCTTTCGGATTGAGGCAGCTATGAGCACATAAACCCCATATATAATGGCGATGATGGTGAATATTTGATAGGTTTGGAGCGTATATGAAAAAATTCTTGCCGGCGTAAAGAGTACGATGCATGAAAAAGCAAGCCCGATAGCAACAATCAGGTGCAGGATTCGCTTTGAAATTTCTTGGGGAAAAAATGAATGAACAAATAGTATAAATGCAGGAATTGAAAGATAAAAAGAAAGATATTCCATTTTGATGAGCACTTCCCAAGGAATGTTTGGGAAAAAATGAATGATATACCTTTCACCTGTGGCAAGAAGTCTGAGCGTAACTAGAAAACAAAAAACACTGAAATACAAAAATGTGCGATCCTTTTTTTTGAGCGTAAAAAGACAAAGATGATACAATCCCATAATGAAAATACTGCCGAATAGGAAGAGATCAAATCCGAGTTCGTTCTCCTTGATTCTTTGAATTCCTTTTTCTTCCCCTAACCAGACAACTTCCCAGAGGCCCCCTCGTCTGTGATGAAAATTTGATACCTGAAAAATGAGCTCGATCTGGTTTGCTTCGGCCTTACAATTCAGCACCTGTGGGAAATATCGAGGAACTGTCGTTTCACGATCTTTTCCAGCGA
>PKTV01000114.1 GCA_002868985.1 Desulfobacteraceae bacterium
AGCGGTGGGAGTATCCTCTGGGCAGCCTGGGGGAAAATAATATGGCGAATCTGCTGATACCTTGAAAAGCCCACGGCTGCAGATGCTTCCCACTGACCGTGTTCAATGGACTGGATGCCGGCTCTGATGATTTCTGTAATATAAGCCCCCTCATAAATACCCAATGCAAGCATGCCGGACAAAAACGCCGGAAAATGTGTTGGAGAGATGAAGATAAAGGACACCATATCCTGAAAGCGTCCGGATGTAGATTTTTTCAGATGGTCCATTCCGATGATCGGGAAAAACTGATCGCTGATAAAATAATAGAAAATGAATATCCAGACCAGAATAGGTATATTCCGAATCAATTCAACATAACTCCAGCCGATGAGCCGCTTGAAAGGGCTTCGGCTGGTACGAAAGAGGCCCATGATGATTCCAAAAATCATGGCAACGATGGTGGAATAGATGCTGAGCCGCAGGGTTATAAACACACCCTGCATGATCAGACCCGGAAACCATTTGTCCGTTGTTGCATCTAACCTGAAAAGGTACTGGGGCATAACGCCCCAGTTCCATTTGTAATGAACTTCAACGTTTATTCGATGGGCAATCCAGACACAGACACAAGTTAGGATTAGAAATATCAATATGTCCAGACGGGTAATTTTATGTTTCAGCGATTTCAAAAGGATCTTTGCTCCAACGCTTTAGTTGAAGAAGAATGAAACCTCAATTGAGCGAAAGCCGATGACACCACATCTACTTTGTTATCAAGGGCTCGCAGTAGAAGAACTACGGCTTCACCCTTGATGCCGCGGATATGGGGCATCCTCGACTTTCGCTCGATTAAGGTAACAGCACCTATTTAATCATTTTTTCCCAGTCTTTGGTCCGAAACCAGTAGTTTTTTCGGTCTTTGAACCATCCTTCGGATTCAACATAACGAATCCAGTTGTTGAGGTAATTCAGGGTGTCAAAATCTCCTTTTTTAACTGCAAATCCAATGGGTTCTCTGGTAAACGTTTTGTCAAGAGGGAGAAAAAATTTTGTGGGATATTTAATGGCCTGAAACTCCGGTGTTGGGGCCGAGCCAACAACAGCATGAACCTTTCCGTTCAATAGTTCCTGATATGCCTGGGATTCATCATCAAACAGCCGCAGCGTCGCCTTCGGCATATACTTTTTAGCGGCGGTTACGGCAGTTGAACCAAGTCTGGCGGCGATAACGACACTGGAACTGTTGAAGTCTTCGAGTCGGCTGAATCCGGCGGCGAGTGTTTTATGGGCAACTATCGACATTCCGGTGTGATCGTATGGGATACTGAAGTTGACCTTTAAATTTCGGCTTGGGATGATTCCCATGCCGCCGATGATGACGTCAAATTTTCCTGTGATGAGCGCCGGTATGATTCCGGACCATTTGGTTGGAATAAACTCGACGTTGACACCGGTATCTTTGGCCAGGCGTTTTGCGACGTCAATCTCAAAACCGATAAGATTTCCGGTTTTGTCCTTCATGGCCCATGGCACAAAGGTCGACATGCCCACCCGGAGAGCACCGCGCTTTTGAACCTGTTCGATAACGCTTTCTTTTTCTTCGGCCTGGTTGGCTGGGGAGGAGTTATTGTTGCATGCGATCATCATCATCAGTATTGCAGTTGCCAGCACACAAGCTCGCAAGGGTGAAAGAAAATTCATTTTATTCTCCTTTTTCTATTAAATGCGAAATGGTAAATAATGTGCTTAAGGTTTTATCTGAATCTTGCATGAAAATTGATGAGAACCTTTAAAATACTTAATTGAACAGGGTTTAAACAAGATCATTTGACCAGATATTTTACCCAAATGGTATATCGGATGATGTTATTTTTTGCGCATCAATTTTCATGCACGATTCAAGGTTTACGCTTCAACGGTAAGGCGTTTTTCCATAATATTAACGGTGATGGATAATGTCGCCGTCATCAATAGATATATGGCTGCGATGGTAAACCATAGCTCGAAAACCATGTATGTTTCCGCGATAATTTGTTGACCCTGCATGGTCAAATCATAAATCGCGATGGTGCTGACTAAGGCGGAATCCTTAATCAGCGATATGGCCTGACTTGCAAGGGGAGGAAGCATATGACGGATGGCTTGGGGTAGAATGACATGACGATACGTATTCCAGCGATTAAGGCCGATGCTGTATGCTGCTTCCCACTGACCTTTATAAATAGAAAGAATCCCGGCCCGAAAGATTTCCGATGCATATGCGCCTTCAAAAAGACTCAATGCCAGTACAGCAGAGGTAAATCTGCTGAATCCGAGTACCGGCGAAATAACGAAATAAATAAAAAAAATCTGCACAAGGAGCGGTGTGTTTCTGACAAGTTCCATATAGACCCGGGACAGTGAACGGGCTGCAAAAGAATCTGAGAGCCGAAAAAGTGCGGTAACCAGACCGAAAATGCTTGAGATTACCACGCTCATGGCGGTAATTTTCAGTGTGACTAAAATACCATCAAGAAGGGGACCTGCTACAAACGAACCGTCGATAAATGTAAAAAGATACTTTGGGATACGATACCACTGCCAATTGTATTCCAACCTGCCGGTACTGACAAACATAAACCACACGATTAATCCGGCTGTTACCAGAAATTTAATCCCATCTTTTGCCGAAAAAGAGGCTTTTATCGGTTTTGCGCTGTATTTAGTGAACATAAGAATTACATTCCGAACATTCAGTGTGCCCTGGATAATGGAAAGCGCTCCGGATCTGATTCATCTGGACTTATCAAATAGACTTATCAAAATTTATGCCAGCTCATATGTTTGCCCTGTTTCTGCATCCCGGTGTTTCATAATTGTTATGATACAAATCTGTCTCATAATGCAAAGTTGGAATCCTTTTTTAAATGGATCGGTGGAAATAAAATCCAACATTGGGTCGCTGTTGGAATCGATCCAAATTTTAAAAACAAGATGGCGTAAAATTTGACTTGCCGTTACTGGATAAGCGTAAGTGGCTCTTTATCAACGAATATCAATGATCATTTCAATATCTCATTCCACCATCGTACAGTAAAATATTTTCTTGGCATGTTCAAGTGGTAAACAATAATTTCCCATAACACCATATGGAACATCTATTATCATTCGGTGTAATTCTTGTGGCACATTAATTGCTTTATAAAATAGGGTATATTACGAAAACCGTTATCATTTGTAGTGGAGGTATATGATGATGAAATTAGACGATATTAAGAAGAATCAGCATCTTCTCAATGCCATAGATTGGGACATGACACCGGAAGAAGCGGTCCGACTCTATCTTGAATGGGGTAACAACTGGGCCGGCGGCAATTACGTTATCCGGTCCAAGGATGATACAGCGCATTATTTTGTGGTCAACACCTGGAAAGATACTCCTATTATCTATCTCGTACAGAGAAATTCCGAGGAAGCGAAGGAATTGGCTGAGATAGAGATTCCGGAAGTGCTGAAAAAACGGTATGTCGAAATTAACGGCAATGCCAGAGGTGTTTACTCGATTGAAGGTGAAATAAAGGTATGGCTTAAAAAAGAACTCGATTCGTAAATGTTAAAATAGAACGCTCATTGATTGTACACCAATAATTAGACGTTTCGGAAATTCTATGAGTTAATAAAATTACAAGTTCTTTAATGGCAATTTATTCATGCCACCGGTATGGAAGAATGGAATGTTGGAATGCTGGAATATTGGGAATAAGAGCGAAGCGAACTAACTTGACATTAAATGTGTGACGACAAAGCAGCGTAATGACACTTAAGGGGGTAAAGAATGGAGAAAAAAATTCTGGATGCAATGAAAAAGGCCGGCAAACCGGTAAGACCCGGTGAAGTGGCCGAAATTATCGGTGAAGAGAGCAAGACGGTCTCGAAGGTCATTAGTACTTTGAAAAAGCAGGGGAAGGTGACATCTCCTAAACGATGCTATTATGCACCCAGCGAATAGTTTTTACTTTAATTTGAAATAAATGATTGATTCTTTCAAGATATCCTGCAAAAATAAGACTATGGATGCGACGTTTTAAAGATCTTTTATTGCTTTGCCCCACAGGAATTAAAAACCAAGTAATACCTGAAGCTCTTTTGAAATCGACTTGTTTCAAGAGACTAAATTATTACAAAAACAAAAAATTCTGGTATGATCCTCTGTTAACAGATAAGGCCGTGCCGGATGTTATTTGTTGATCAGTTTTAAAGCATCCGTTTAACAATTCAATGCTGTAGATAAATGAAAAATATTAAAGGAGGGGTTTTATGACATTTGAATCTTTTGAGGTACTGATCGAATTCGCAATCGAAAAAGAAAGAGAAGCCGCAGCTTTTTATACAGATCTGGCCGGGCGGACATCCTTTTCAGGTGTAAAAGATTCGTTGCTTGAGATGGCAGAAGAAGAAAAAAAGCATGAAAGCATTCTAAAAAATCTGGGAGACAACAAAGCGCTTGTTGAAGAATACGAATTCAAGTGGATTCCGGATATGAAACGCAGTGATTATATGGTCGAACTTAAATATGAAGACGGCATGAATTATATAGACATTCTGCGTCTTGCCATGAAGCGTGAAGAGCAGGCTCTTAAGATGTATAATGAACTTCAGAAAAAGACCGATAACCCTGAGAATATAAAGCTTCTCAAGGTGCTTTGCCAGGAGGAGGCAAAACACAAACTCTTTTTAGAAGGTCTCTACGATGACCATATGGCAGAGCAGGGTGATTAATACCTGATTGGGTGTCATTGCTCAATTGTGGTTAAAGGTTCTTTTAAATGATCATTCATGGAACAGCCAATTCATTTTTACAATCAGCAAGGCGAAAAACTTGCCGGTACGCTCCATCTACCCGATCGGCCTGCCGGTTGCGGGGTGGTTTTTGGCCATTGTTTCACATGCTCCCGGCATACCCGCAT
>PKTV01000314.1 GCA_002868985.1 Desulfobacteraceae bacterium
ATATCATACTTCAAAAATTGAACTTTCAAGGGATGTATTGACCCGCCTTATGATTCAGCAAAATCAAGTTTAATTCGAGATAATAGGCATGAATGCGGATGAATGAATTTAAACTTGGACTCTTTCTTTATTTACATTACCGACCTGCGATTACACCATAATTTTTAAACCTGTAACCTTATTGAGAAGATATAGGTTTTTATTACAAATCGAGAGGATAAGAAAAGAATCTCCCTCATAAATAAGTGTATTTACCTATCATTAAACACCCCATTAACCCACATTGACATCTTCCAGATCGTAAAAATTATTGAAGTAAGGCGTATAAACCAAAAAAATAACAATAAAAAGGGGTGAAAAAATGACACATAATGATTCCTTAAATGAAGCTTTTGAAAGGGGCATGGATGCTTTTGTAAACGACGATTTCAGCGAAAGTGTAGAAGAATTTACAAAGGCTATTGAAATTGATCCTGATTTCACATTGGCGTATGTCAGCCGGGGAGCGGCTTTAATGAAGATGCATAGATTCGAAGAATCGATTGGGGACTTTGAGAAAGCCATCGAAAATGACCCGGACTATCCAAAAACGTATCACCTTCGTGGATTGGCTCGAATAGAGGTGGAAGATCATGAAGGGGCGTTGGAAGATTTCGGGAATGCCATCGATCTTGATCCTGATTATGGCCCGGCATATTACAGCAGGGCGACGCTTCAAATCAATATCGGCAGAGAAGATCTTGCGACAGAGGACATACAGATGGTCCAGGTTCTGACAGAAATGAATACGCAAGCATTCGCAAATGAAAACAATATATGGCGATCAGAACAATTGCGCCTGGAAGAAATGGGGGTTGCCGATCCCATGGACCGATAGCCCAACAAGAACGTATTTAACCTATTTATTGTCTGAGAATTCAAGTTTTTTTTAATGTGAAATGAAGGGAGGTTGTCATGGAAAATGAAAAATTTTTATATGTACGGGTAAAAGATCAGAACGGAAACGATTTTATCTGTCCCATTGATTCTTTGATAGATCCGGATAAAGCTACGGAAGAGGCGTTGGAGAATTGTGTGGATGATGGCGTTGTCGGTCGATATGCCGGAAATATTGAAATTGCTGAGCAAGGGTAATAAAGTTGAAATGGTTTAGGATTTAGCGCTTAAATGAAATTTGACAAATCGTCAGAAAACAGATTATTCTTTTAAAAAAGGAGGTCGTTGATGAAAACACTCAATTCTAAAGATAATGCCCCGTTTTTTGATCTTAATGATCAGAATGGTCAGAATGTACGGCTTTCCGATTTTGCCGGAAAGAAGCTGTTCCTTTATTTCTACCCCAAAGCCAATACCTCCGGCTGAGCCACCCAGGCAAAGAGTGTGCGGGACGCACTGCAAGAACTTAAAGGCAAAAACATCGCCGTCATAGGAATCAGTCCGGACGCCCCTGAAACACAGAAAAAATTTGATGATAAGCACAACTTGGACTTTTCTTTGCTCTCAGATCCGGATCATAAAGTTGCAGAGGCTTATGGCGTTTGGGGTGAGAAAAAGATGTACGGTAAAACCTTTATGGGAATCATCCGTTCATCTTTTCTCATTGATGAAAATGGAAACATCGAAAATGCCTGGTACAAGATCAGCCCCAAAAATACGGTTCCCGAGCTGATGAAGGTGCTGGATTAAAATGACGCATTACCAAGACATAAAAAAACAGATACGAGAACTTTTCATTAACCAAAAATTGGCCGTATTATCCACTCACCATTCCGGACAGCCATACGCCAGTTTGGTTGCATTTGTAGGCAAAGAAGACCTTGGAGAAATATTTTTTGTATCCCCGCGAACGACGCGAAAATTTGAAAATTTATCAGCGGATTCAAGAGTCGCGATATTGATCAACAGCAGCATGAACATGGACTCTGATTTTCATGAAGCCGTCTCTGTGACGGCCCTGGGCGATGCCAAAGAAATCAATGGGGACGAAAAAGATGAAATTCTTGGTCTTTACTTAACCAAGCACCCCTATCTGGAAGCATTTGCAACATCGCCGACATGTGCCGTGGTGGGCGTAACCATAACGACATATGTTATGGTGAAAAACTTTCAACATGTTATGGAGCTGCATATTGATCAATGAACTGGATCTTATCCCCATCACAAATCAACCGGGATGACCGGAATCGCATTGGCGGGAAAGCATATACCCTCTCCCTCATGGCCCGGGAGGGATTTAAGATTCCTGAGACCTTATTCCTGACCGTTGATGCATACAACGCGTTTGTGAATGGTGCCGGACTTCGAGAACGCATACTTCTTGAGTTGAATCGAAAGAAATTTAAGGACATGCGATGGGAAGAGATCTGGGACTGTGCCACCCGCATTCGCAATATATTCTTGAAAAAACAGATTCCCGATCCGCTCAAATCCTATTTGACCGAGAAAATTCAATCCCACTTCAGCAGTAAGACCCTTGCCATCCGATCATCGGCACCGGACGAAGATGCTTCAGGTTCCTCTTTTGCGGGCCTACATGAATCGTTTGTCAACGTGCGGGGAACATCATCGATCATCGATCATATTCGATTGGTCTGGGCGTCATTGTGGTCTGACGCTGCACTCCTTTATCGACAGGAAATCGGATTGGACGTTGACAAGAGTGAAATGGCCGTTGTGCTTCAGGAAACGGTGACAGGGAATCGATCCGGTGTGGTTTTCAGCCAGAACCCCAATGATGAGACCCAAGTCATTATCGAATCTGTTTACGGGCTGAACCAGGGACTTGTGGATGGCCGGGTAGAACCGGATCGCTGGGTTCTGGATCGCGACAAAAAAACAGTGTTGTCCCACAAACCGGCCCAAAGGGAACATTGGGTGATTCCATCAGAACACGGCGTAGAGATGGTCGCCCTGCCCCAAGATTTGTCCGGGCGATCCCCTCTGAGCAATGAGGAAGCACTTGACATATGCGAATTGGCATACCGGGCGGAAGCGTTATTTAAAGCCCCGCAGGATGTTGAATGGACCATTAAAAATGACACGCTGTACCTCCTCCAATCGCGTCCCATAACAACCCTGTCGCCCAGTGAAACACAAGATAAACGGGCCTGGTATCTCAGCCTTCACCGAAGCGTTGAAAATCTAAAAGCACTTCGTACGACCATTGAAGAAACGCTGATTCCTGAAATGATAAAAACGGCCAAAGAACTGACGGAACAAGATATTACGGTTATATCCGATATAGAATTGGCGGATGAGGTCAGACGGCGCTGGAAGATTAACCAACACTGGGTCAACACATATTGGAAAGAATTTATTCCGTATGCCCATGGGGTTCGCCTTTTTGGTCAGTACTATAATGATGCCATGCAGCCGGATGATCCGTATGAGTTCATGAATCTTCTTACCCAAACCAAAATGAAGAGCCTTGAAAGAAACCGACTGATGGAAGATTTGGCATCCATGGTTCGGCAAGATCGTCAACTTTTTGAACGTTTAAAGGCCGGGGAACCGTTGGATCTCGATTCGGAATTCGAAGAAAAGGTGAATCAGTTCATCGAAAAATTTGGGGATCTGTCCTGTGCAGTCACCGGTGGCACAGAATGTGCCACCGATACACGGCCGCTTTTTAAACTGCTGTTGGAGATGGCGGTCAAGTCGTCTTCATTGGCATCTCGGAAAAAGCCGAAAGACGCCCGGGCATTGCAGCAGAGATTTCTCGAACGTTTTCAAGGTTCCAAACGCACAGAAGCCGAGGAACTGCTGGATCTTGCGCGTAGCAGCTATCGCCTTCGAGACGACGATAATATTTATCTGGGAAGAATTGAAGCACAGCTGTTAAGTGCTGTGAAGGAGGCAAAATCCCGTGTTGAAAGTTCCGAACGCAGGGGCGCATACTCATCCGAACTCGACGATCTCAAATCGGTGATTCAGGATTTTGATTATGGCACGGATCATAGAAAAGTGCTGGTACAAAAGAACGAAGATGGCGTTAAGGTAAATCCAAGACAGCTTGTCGGACAGCCTGCCGGACCGGGATTGTCTATGGGCAAAGCCCGGGTTATTCGACATCATTTGGATTTACAGGATTTTAAAAGCGCTGAAATCCTTGTATGCGATTCGGTGGATCCGAATATGACATTTGTTATCCCGCTGGCTGCAGGCGTCATTGAACGCCGGGGCGGAATGCTGATTCACGGGGCCATCATCGCCAGGGAATATGGATTGCCGTGCGTCACCGGCATACCCGATGCAACTTCTTTGATTCATACCGGCGACGACATTACGGTGGATGGTTATCTGGGAATCGTTACCATTTCACAAAGACCTAAGTTGAGCGATTGACGATGTTGCCGCCCCATAGAAATAGGCTTCGCCCCGGTTAAATATTAAATGCAGATTTAACTGGGCATGCATTTCACAGGGCCCCGGTAACGGGATCTACACTTCGTTCCGACAGGCATATAGAAGGAAGATGTCGTTTCGTTATAGTCAACTATGCGGCACGGCATCTGACGCAGTAGATGCCGTAATCCTCCTGAAGCGGATAAAGATCGGCAATCCCAAAGGGTTTTAAATTTTAAAATTATAAATCAACATCATCCATTAAAACAGAATATATTTGATCCCCTTTTAAAATTTGAAACGCTCAGCTTGGGAGAGAAATAAAATGTGATTCGGTCAAGCCTTCCAAAAGTAAGAATGAGTTTATTTTTATACGGATAAGTTCTGATTCCCGATGGCGTATGAATGCTTTCATGTGAGGAAAAGATTCCAGCATTCTGTCTCGCATCTTTTGTTTTTTGTTCTTATCGAGAAGGGGAATAACAACTCCGTCAATGGTCAGCGCCTCAGCGCTGGATCTTGGTTGGGTTTCCCGCGAGTCGATCAACAGACTGACCGAAGGCTTGTTCTGAAATAGG